>NZ_JBJJBV010000117.1:0-19353 GCF_045446735.1 Nocardiopsis protaetiae | reverse complement strand
CGCCCTGGCGGAGGCGGGCTACGTGGAGTCGCGCCGGGGCCGCACCGGCGGCACCTTCGTCACCTACGTCCGGCCCCGGCCCAGCCGGGCCGAGGCCCGGCGGGTGCTCGAAGGCATGGCCGTGGACCTGGACGACCTGTTCGCGTTCCGGCGGGCCCTGGAGATCGGCGCGGCGACGCTGCTGGCCGAGCGGGGGCTCACCGCCGAGCAGGACCGGCTGCTCACCGGGCGACTGAACGCGGTGGACGGGGCGGAGGTCGCCGACTACCGGCGTCTGGACACCGTCTTCCACCTGACCCTGGCCGAGCTGGCCGGGTCGCCGTCGCTGGCGGCGGCGCTGACGGACGTGCGGATGCGGGTCAACGACCTGCTCGACGCCATGCCGATGCTGGTCAAGAACCTGGAGCACAGCAGCGCCCAGCACCGGGCGATCGTGGCGGCGGTGCGCGCGGGCGACCCCGACGCCGCGCGCCGCGCGGTGGGCGAGCACCTGGAGGGCAGCGAGGCCCTCATGCGCGGCTTCCTCTCCTAGGACGCGTGGCCCCGGAGCCCTTCCCCTTCGATCGCAGCCATGCCCGGTCGGTGCCCCGGGGGGCGTCCGCCGGTGGAACGGCCGCACCCGCACGGGACGGTGAGGCGCCCATGGGCGGTTTCCCCCGCGTCTTCCCCCGCGTCCCCGGCGCCTCTTTCCCCTCCCTGGTCCCGTGCTCACCACACTCCTTGTTCGGAACTCGGTTACGGGTTAGCTTGATCGTGATGTCAGATACCGAACACGAACACGCACCGGACGACCTGGTGGCCGCGGCGCTCCGCGCCGCCGACCGGACGGGAAGGGACGTGGCCGACGTGCCGCTCGTCGAGATCGCGCGGGAGGCGGGGGTCTCCCGCAGCACCCTCCTGCGCCGCCTCGGGGGCAGGCGCGGGGCCCTGGACGCGGCGGTCCGCGCGGCCGGGGTGGACCCCGGCGGGCGCCCGCCCGTACGCGAACGGGCCGTGGCGGCCGGGGCGCGCCTGCTGAGCGAGGCGGGCCTGGCGGCCACCACCCTGGAGGCCGTCGCGGTCGCCGCCGACTGCTCGGTGCACAGCCTGTACGCCGCCTTCGGCTCGCGCGACGACCTGCTGGCGGAGATCTTCGAGCGGTACAGCCCGCTGCCCGACCTGGAGGCCTACCTGGCCGACCCGGGCGAGGACCTGGCCGCGGCCGTCCTGGGCGTCCACCTGCGGCTGGCCCGCGCCTTCACCAGCGAACCCCGGGTGATGCCCGCCCTGCTGGCCGACGTGTTCGCCCGGCCCACCGGCCCCACCCGGGACATGATGGCGACCCGCTTCTTCCCCCGCGCCCTGGCCGCCATGGGCGGCTGGCTGACCCGGGAGGTCGCCGCCGGGCGCGTCCGGGACCTGCCCCTGCCCCTGCTGGTCCAGCAGCTGCTCGCCCCCACCGTCGTCCACTTCGCGCTGCGCCCGGCCCTGACCGGCGTGCCCGGCGTGAGCTTCCCCGACATGGAGGCGACCTGCGCCGTGTTCGGCCGGGCCTTCCTCCGTGCCGTGGCGACCGACCCGCCGCAGTGACCCAGGGGCGGCCGCACCGCCCCGGAACCGGGAGATCCCGATGACCGAACGCACGACCTGCCTGATCGCCGGCGGCGGCCCCGCCGGGATCGTGCTCGGCCTGCTGCTCGCCCGAGCGGGCGTGGCGGTGACCGTGCTGGAGAAGCACGACGACTTCCTGCGCGACTTCCGCGGCGACACCGTCCACCCCTCCACGGTCCGGCTGATGGACGAACTCGGCCTGGGCGAGCGGTTCGCCGCCCTGCCGCAGAGCCCCCTGGACCGGGTCGCCTTCCCTCTCGGCGGGGGGCGGACCGTGACCGTCGCCGACTTCCGCCGCCTGCCCGGCCGCTACCGGCACATCGCGATGGTGCCGCAGTGGGACCTGCTCGACCTGCTCGCCGAGGCGGGCCGGGAGGAGCCGTCCTTCACCCTGCGGATGGGCACCGAGGTCACCGGCCTGCTCCGGGAGGGCGGCCGGGTGGTCGGCGCCCGCTACCGGGGACCCGACGGCGAGGGCGGGATCCGCGCCGACCTCACCGTGGGCTGCGACGGCCGCCGGTCGCTGGTGCGCCGGGAGGCCGGGCTGGTCTCCAAGGAGTTCCCGGTGGGCATCGACGCCTGGTGGTTCCGGCTGCCCGAGGAGGACGGCGGGCTCACGGCGCTCACCCCCCGGGCCGGGCTGGGCCGCTTCCTCATTGTCATCCCGCGCGAGGGGTACCTCCAGGTCGCCTACATCGCCCGCAAGGGGACCGACGCACGGCTGCGCGCCCGGGGCATCGAGGCCTTCCGGGCCGACATCTCCGAGCTGGTCCCGGAGCTGGCCGACCGGACCGCAGCCCTGGAGTCCATGGACGACGTCAAGCACCTGGACGTGCGGCTCGACCGGCTGCGCCGTTGGCACGCCGAGGGGGTGCTGTGCATCGGGGACGCCGCGCACGCGATGTCCCCGATCGGCGGGGTCGGCATCAACCTCGCCGTGCAGGACGCGGTGGCGGCGGCGACCCTGCTGGCGGAACCGCTGCGCGAGGGCCGCGCCGACACCCGCGCCCTGGCCCGGGTGCGCGGGCGCCGGCTGCTGCCGACCGCCGTCGTCCAGCGCCTCCAGCGGACCATGGAGAAGGTCATGGCCGAGCCGATGATCCAGGGGAAACGGCTGGGCCCGCCCGCGCCGCTGGTCTGGGTGATGGAGCACCTGCCGTTCATGTCGGCGGTGCCCGCCCGGCTCATCGGGCTGGGCCTGCGCTCGGAACACGCCCCGGAGTTCGCCCGCCGCTGAGCCCTGTTGTCTCCCTCGCCGGGACGGCGTCCGGACCCGCACCTTTCACCCGTCCCGCACAGCCCTGGCGGCGCCCACACGCCCGTTCGGGGCGATGTCCGGACACCGCCCCTCACCGGCCCCCGCGGCATGGGCGGTGTCCGCACCTCCCGTCCCTCCCCCCGGTCAGGGCGGCGTCCGGGCACCGTGCCCCCTCACCCCTTCCCTGCGGTCTGGGCGGTGTCCGCACGCCCCGCCCCTGTCCCCTCCCCCGGGGCGGGCTCGGCGGGTTCCGGGGCGGCCGGGCGGCGGGGACCGCCCAGGGCGGTGAGGGAGACGCCGCCCACCAGCAGCACCGCGGCCAGCAGGTTGAGCGGGGTGATCGCCTCGCCCAGGAACACCCAGGCCGAGAGCATCCCGAACACCGGGACGAGCAGCGTGAACGGGGCGACCGACGAGGCGTCGTGTTCGCGCAGCAGGAACCCCCACACGCCGAACCCGAACACGGTCGCCACCCAGGCGATGAACAGCAGCGCGCTCAACCCGGCCAGGTCCAGCCCGCGCAGCGCCGCCAGGCCCGCTTCCGGCCCCTCCACGAGCAGGGACAGCGCGAACAGCGGCAGCGGCGGCACCAGGCTCACCCACACCATCCAGGACAGGGCGTCGGGCGGGGCCGCCTTGCGGGTGGCCACGTTGGCCAGCCCCCAGAACGCGGCCGCCGCGATGATCATCGAGAACGCCGCCAGCGGCCCCGAGGCGCCCTGCGCCCAGGCCGCGACGCCGATCCCGCCCAGCGCCACCGCCATGCCCAGGTAGCGCAGCGGGCGCAGCCGCTCGCCCAGGAACACCACCGCGAAGGCCGCCGTGAACACCGCCTGCACCTGGAGCACCAGGGACGTGAGCCCGGCGGGCATGCCCAGGTGCATGCCGGTGAAGACCAGCCCGAACTTGGCCACCCCCAGGGCCAGCCCGACCACGACGATCCACCCCAGGGCGACCTTGGGCCGCTTGACGAAGAAGACCGCGGGCACGGCGGCGACGAGGAAGCGCAGGGCGGTGAACAGCAGGGGCGGGAAGTGGTCGAGGCCGACCTCGATCACGACGAAGTTGACACCCCAGATCGCCGCGACGAGCACGGCCAGGAACAGGTGAAGGGGACGCATGGGTTCGATCATGGCCGCCCGGAGGATTAAGCACCAGCAAAGATTCCTACACCGTCGGATTCACCCCTGCTACATAATGGAGGGGCCCTCCCGAAAGGAGCACCCCGTGCTCGACCTCTCCCGGCTGCGCGCCCTGCACGCCGTCCACGTCCACGGCTCCGTCGCGGCCGCCGCCAAGGCCCTGGGCTACACCCCCTCGGCGATCTCCCAGCAGGTCGGCAAGCTCGAACGCGAGACCGGCACCCCGCTGCTGGAGCGGCAGGGGCGCGGCGTGGTGCTCACCGACGCCGCCACGATGCTGGTGGGCACCGCCGGCCGGGTGCTCGCCCTGGTCGAGGAGGCCGAGGTGTCCCTGGAGGAGCGGCGCGGCCGCCCCCACGGGCGGCTGGGCGTCGCGTCCTTCGCCACCGCCGCGCGCGGGCTGCTGCCCGGGGTGCTCGCCGAGCTGGCCGCCGCCCACCCCGCCCTGGACGTGCGGCTGGTCGAGGAGGACCCGCACGCCACCCCGCACATGGTCGCCCAGGGCACCGTGGACCTGGCCGTCGTGCACGACTGGGACATCGCCCCGATGAGCGTCCCCGAGGGGGTGGTGCGCGAACGCATCGGCGAGGACCGCTGCGACGTCCTGCTGCCGCCCGACCACACGCTCACCGCCCGGGAGTCGCTGACCCGCGCCGACGTGGCCGGGGAGCGGTGGATCTGCCAACCGCCGGGGACGGTGTGCCACGACTGGCTGACCCGCACGGTGCGGTCCACCGGCACCGAACCGGACATCGCCCACTACGTGGCCGAGTACCAGACCCAGCTGGCGCTGGTGGCCGCCGGGCTGGGCATCGCGGTGGTCCCGCGGCTGGGCCGGGGGCCGCTGCCCGCCGACGTGGCGGTGCGGCGGGTGGACCCGGCGCCGGTGCGGGGCCTGGCGGTGCTGTGGCGCGAGGGGGCCTCCCGCCGTCCAGCGATCACCGAGACGGTGCGGGTGCTGCGCGAGCACGCCGCCCGCCTCTGAGGCCGGCGCGGCGCGCGGCGCGCCACCCGCTTCACGCCGTGCCGCAGGCCGCTCGGCGCGCCACGGGCCGTTCGGTGCGCACGGCGGGCCGTTCAGCGCACACCACGGGCCGCACGGCACGCACGACGGGCCGCTCGGTACACACCGCGGGCCGCACGGCACACGCCACGGGCCGCACGGCACGCACGACGGGCCGCTCGGTACACACCGCGGGCCGCACGGCACACGCCACGGGCCGCACGGCACGCACGACGGGCCGCACGGCACACGCCACGGGCCGTTCGGCGCGCGCCATGCGGCGTGCGGCGCTCAGTCGGCGATGTCGGGGACGCGTTCGCCCGCCGGGACCGGCCCGGGCGCGCCGCCCTCCCCGAACGGCGACCCGCCCAGCGCCTCGCGCCCGTGCGGGGCGAGCCAGCCCTCCGGGTCGGGCCCGGCGGCCACGACCCGCGTCGGGTTGATGCCGGTGTGCACCCAGTAGTAGTGGACCCGGATGTGGTCGAAGTGCGTGGTGTCCCCGAACCCCGGGGTCTGGAACAGGTCGCGGGCGTACGCCCACAGCGCCGGGTACTCGATGAGCTTGGCGATGTTGCACTTGAAGTGCCCGTGGTACACCGCGTCGAAGCGCACCAGGGTGGTGAACAGCCGGATGTCGGCCATCGTCAGGCTCTCCCCCACCAGGTAGCGGCGGGAGGACAGGCGGGCCTCCAGGTCGTCCAGGCGGGCGAACACCCCGGCCACGGCCCGGTCGTAGCGCGCCTGGTCGGGGGCGAACCCGGCCCGGTACACACCGTTGTTGAGGTCGCGGTAGACCTCCGCGCCGACCGCCTCGATCTCCTCGCGCAGCGGCTCCGGGTACAGGTCCGGGGCGCCTTCCCGGGTGAGCGGACCCCATTCGGTGGCCAGGTCCAGGCAGAGCCGGTCGTAGTCGTTGGTGGCCAGGTACCCGGTGGCGGTGTCGACCAGGCCGGGCACGCTCACCCCGCCGGTGTAGCCGGGGTCGCGGGCCAGGTAGGCCTCGCGCAGGGCGTGGATGCCCAGCACCGGGTCCAGGCCGCCCGGGCTACCGGTCTCCTCGGTGAACACCCAGTGCGGGTCGCCGTCGATGACCTCCTGCTTCGGGTCGGTGACGGCGAGGGAGATCGCGTCCTCCAGGCCCATGAGGCGGCGGACGATGACGGTCCGGTGCGCCCACGGGCAGGCCCGGTTGACCACCAGCCGGTAGCGCCCGGGTTCGGCGGGGCGGCCGAACCGGCCGTCCGCGGTGACCCGGTCGGCGAAGGCCGCCGGATCGCGCGTGATCTCCTCCGTGGGGACTTCGTTGGCCCGCATCCCGCTTCTCCTCCCGGCACCGGCGGTGCTCCCGCACGCATCGTATCCCCGGAGCCGCGGCCCACCCGGTACCGGTACCGGCGCCGACGGCCGCGGAGGCGGGGGTCACCACTGGTCAAACTTGACTAGATGATTGCGGCGCCCTCACGCGCACCGAAGCAGGAGACTGCCACTGGTCGAATTCGACCAGACCGCCGCGGTGCGCCCATACGCGCGAAAGCGGAGATCGCCACTAGTCAAATTTGACCAGACGGCTGCGGCGCACCCACGTACGCGAAGGCGGGGACCGCCACTGGTCAAGCTTGGCTAGACGGCTGCGGCACCCGCTCCCACACCCGCTCCCGCACCCACGCACGCGAAAGCGGGCGCGTGCCTTCCGTCCTCGACACGCACCCGCCCCGCCCCGGGTCACTCCCTCCCGGGGGTCCTTCCGGCGGGGGTCACCCGCCCGTCTCCTGGCCGAGCGACCGGAGCACCTCACTCAGGTGCCCCTTGAGGGGCGCGTCGCCCTCCTCTGCCGGGCCGCGCAGGGTCAGGGTCACCACGCGCCCGTCACCGGCCAGGGCCGTGGCCAGCGCGTACCGGGCGGGGTCGGTCCCGTACCGGTACTCGAACGCGGGGTCGCCCGGCAGCCAATCGCCGCCCTGGGCGGCGAAGACCTCCTCGTACCCCTCCTCGGCGCGGGCGGGCACCCGGACCCGGTCCTCCAGAACCCGGTCCAGGTCGCCCTCCCCGCCCTCCTCCCAGGTGAGCACGGCCTCGAAGCGTTCGTCGGCGATGAGCGTGAAGACCCGCTCGTCCTGGCCCCCGTCGGCCGACTCCCACACGTTCGCGTCCAGGGAGGGCGCGGTGTCGGGGGCGGTCGAGGGGTCGGGGGACGGCTCCTCCTCGGGCGGGTCCTCGGTGCCGGGGGTGTCCGGGTCGGTCGCGTCGGAGCCACCGGAGCCGCTGGAACCGCCGGTCCCGGGGGTGTCCGTGTCCTCTCCCCCGCCCCGGCCGCCCGTGCCCGTGCCGCCGCCATCGTCCCCGCCTACGCCGTTGCCCCCGCCGTTCCCGTCCCCGCCGTTGGGCGAGCGGTCCCCGGAGCCGTCGCCGTTCCAGGCCGAGGAGTCCGAGGGCTCCGACCCGGGCGGCTCGGTGAGGTCGCCCTCGGACGAGTGGTCCTCGTACTCCTCGCCCGGGAGCCGGTCGGCGACTGCCGGCGGCTGCGCCTCCTCGGCGGTGGCCAGCCCCGGGGTGGCACCCAGCAGCACGGCCGCCGCCAGGCCCGCGGCCGGCACCACCGGCACCCCGGCCTGCGGGGGGTCGGGCAGCGGCTTCTCGGGTGGCCGCTCCCAGCGCTGGCGCTCGTCGTCCCAGCGCGGTGTCGTCGTCATCGTGTCGGACCTTCCTCGTCGTGTTCGTGGGCGGGCGTGCGCCGGAGGGGGACCGGCCCCGGCTCAGCCGCCATGGCGTTCTTCGATCGCGCACAGGGTGGAGTGCAGTTCCTGCACCGCGTGGGTGCCGCGCGCCACCTCGCCGAGCACGGTGCTGCCGCCGCGGAGCAGGCCGAGGAGGCGCTGGAGGAGCGTGGGGGTGACCTCGCCGCCCTCCTCGATGGTCTGCCGGGCGCGGCCCAGGGCGTCGTCGACCGCCTCGGTCTCGATGGTGGGGGGCCGGGCGGCCAGGGCCGTGCGCACCGCTTCCAGGTCCGCCAGGACCTTGGCGGTGAGCGCGTCGGTGCGCACCGAGGTGTTCGCCGCGCGGGAACCCTCTCCGGCGGCCAGGGCGCCGCCGGTGAAGTGCCCGCCGATCACCGTCTGCCCCGGCGGCGCGCTGACCGGGCGGGCGGTGACCGGCGGCGGCGGGGCCGCGGGCCCCTCGTTGCGGGAGGCGTCCTCGGCCGTCGCGTTCCGTCCGGTGGCCGCTGCGCCGCCGGTGAAGGACCCCCCGATGTAGAGTCCGCCCGTGGCCGGTGCGGCCTCCGGCCGCTCGGCCCCCTCGAACCGCTCGGGCTCGTCCTGCCGGTCGTAGCGGTCGTTCCGGTGTGCCATGTGTTCTCCCCTCTCGTGGTGCCGTGCTCGTGGTGCCGTGCCCTACGCGCCGGACCCGCCCCGGCTGGAGCGGTCCTGCGCGCTGGAACCCCGGCCGGTGGCGATGGCCCCGCCGTTCATCGAGCCGTCGATGAAGACGGCGCCCTCCCCGAGGTTGACGATCTGCTGCCGGAACTCGTCGGTCTCGTATCCCGCCTGCTCCAGCGCGCGGTTGACGCCCTCCGCGATACGCGTCCCCAGGGTCTTGACGTAGCGGACGATGTCCATCCGCTGGAAGTGCGACAGCTCCAGGTCGTGGGCGTGCTCGCGCAGCGAGAACACGGGTCCGCGGACCCGCCGGACCCAGTCGTCGGAGGCGATCCCGGACCCGGTGGCCCGCCGGGTCAGCAGCAGGGCGTCGACGGCCCCTCTAACACCGGTGTCGCGCTCCAGCCGCTCTTTGACGAGGTGGTCCACGTCCACGCCGGAGGTGAGCGCGTCCACCAGCAGGTCCATCACCTGGAACCGGTCGTCCAGCGGCCCCAGCAGGTAGGGGATGATCTCCAGCAGCAGGACCCCGCCCTGGGTGTGCACCCGGACGAACACGGTGACGACGACCTGCTCGTCCCAGCCCGCCACCCGGATGCGCAGGAAGTGGCGGCGCTGCTCGCCGCCCTCGCCGACGGCGGCGCGGAGGTGGTCGGCCACCCGCGCGTCGTCGGCCCCGCCCACCGGGAGCCTGCTGCGCAGCGCGCCGTACGGCAGGGCGCCGGGCAGGAACACGCATTCGGAGATCTCCAGCCCGCCGAGCCGGTCGCGGCTGTGCCCGGCCGCCGACAGGGTCAGCGACTCCAGCCGGGGCCGGATCAGGTCGATGACGGCGCGCTCGTCGAGCGGGTGTCCGGGATCGGCGCGCTCCGCGCCGCGTTTGCGCAGTTCCAGGGCGAGCGACCACGTGTTGAGTTCCACGCCCGCCCCGAGGAAGGGGTCGCCGATGCGGTACGGGATGAGCGCGGAGTACTGCTCGCGGGCGATGGTGCGCAGCGCCACCTCCTGTTCGGCGGTCACGTCGTCGGCGGGGCGGCCCCCGGTGAACGTCTCCTCGCTGAGCTCCTCGGCCAAGACGCGTTTGACGTGGTCCAGGTGGGCGCGCCGTACCAGCCAGGGGAAGACGTGGGAGTCGACCTCGCGGGCCCGCTCCACCGCGTCCCGGCCCGTGTCGCCGGGCAGGAAGTGGACGCCGATCCGGGCGCAGAACGCCAGGACGGCGAGGACCACCAGGACGACCGCCCAGGCCGACGTCCGGCCGGAGTTCGCGGAGTCGGTCCACCCGAGGACCACGAGCAGCGCGACCACCATCAGAACCACGATGAACAGGATCCGGGCGGAGGCCAGCCGACCGCGGAACTCCTCGTCGATCCGGTCGGCGCGCATGCAGTGGGCGACCACCGGCACCGCGTCGAACCCGTAGGAGGGGGCCACGACGCGGAGGTTCTCGACCACCAGGCGGTTCAGGACGGTCCTGCGGAACACCCCGTCGAGGTAGGCGCCCAGGCACAGCAGGCGGGTGACCTCGGGGGAGGTGCCGGTGGGCGCGTCGGCGGCGAACCCCCGCGCGGCCGGGTCCCCGGACCCCGACCCCGGGATGGGCGCACCGGGGTCGGGGAAACCGGAATCGGGGGAACCTGAGCCGCGGGAACCGGAATCGGGAGGACCGGGATCAGGGGGACCGGAGCCGAGGGGGACGAGGTCCGAGGGATCGGGATCACCGACCGGGAACGGCAGGGTGGTCCCGTCAGACATCGTGGACCGCCTCGAAGACGACCGTCCCCGGGGCCGGGCGGGGGCCGGGCCCCTGTGCCCCGGGGGCGGTGTCCCCGTGCCGGGCCCTCGCTCGCCCGACGGGTTCGGGTGCCGCGTGCCCCGGCCGGGTGGAGGGGCGCGGCACGTACAGGTGGCCCACGGCCCGGTACCCCTTGGCCGGGTGGGACACCTCGATCTCGTGGAAGGCGCGCGGGGGCAGGGCGGTGTACCCGCCGAGCACCGCGTCCTCGTGGGCCCGCCCGGTCAGGCCGACCACCAGCAGGGTGAGCTCCGGGTCCGCGGCGGCCAGGGCCTCCTTGAGCGGGGCGGCGTCCAGCAGCCGGTGGGTCTCGGTCATCGCGGTGCCGACGCCGTCGCCGGGCTCGGCGCCGCCGCTGTCGGGCAGCGGGCCCAGGCCGACCGCCGCGCGCAGGCGCAGCCGCAGGTCGCGGTCCTCGAACGCCAGGTGCGGCTGGGCGTCGACCAGCACCCCCTGGAGTTCGTCCATCAGGGGGTGGACGAGCAGGGGCAGGTACTCCGAGTGGACGCCGACGACGTACCCGTCGCCGGTGTGCTGGGGGAACGAGCAGTTGCGCCACAGGTCGGCCAGGTCGCAGCGTTGGAACGCCTCCGCCAGGACGTCCCGCACGGTGGTGTTGAGCAGCCTCTGGTGGCGGGAGGAGGTGCGGGAGAACCCCTCCGCGTCGAATGCCAGTACGGCGCGCTGCGGCGGCATCCTGAGGCTCGTGCGCCGGGCACGGCGAGAAATATCCGCCATGGTCTTCGTTGACTCCTCGAATGGCAAGGTGACTCACACGGTCCTCCGGAACCGCGTGGACACCACTGTCACCCGTTGGGGACAAGCCCTTTACCCAGAACTGGGCATCCGGGGGAACCTTCTCCGCGGATGTGCCCGAGAATCAGTCGTTACGCCCGCCGGGCTCGTCCGCCAGGGCGCCGCGCAGCCGGTCCGCGCCGTGGATCAGCACTTTGCCGCGTTCGGTGGACACCACCCCCGCCTCGCGCAGGCGGCGGATCTCCGTCTGGACCCAGGACAGGGAGCGGCCCACGGCCTCGCCGATCTCGCGCTGGGTCAGGTGCAGTTCGACCGTCCCGTCCCCCGGGGGCGCCGCGGGCCCGGCGAGCCGGAGCATGGTCTCGGCCAGCCGACGGCGCGAGCCGAGCTTGGCCATCTCGGTGCGCAGCGATTCGCTCTCCTGCTGCCTGCGGACGATGTGCTCCCACAGCAGGCGCTCCAGGCGCATGCTGCGCACCAGGGAGCGGAACCGGTCGCCGGAGATCACATAGGTGGTGCAGGAGCCGCGGGCCACCCGCACCGTCGCGGTGCGCGGCAGCCCGGAGAGCACCGACATCTCCCCCAGCACCTCGCCGGGGCCGCGCATCGCCATCAGCGCCTCGGTGCCGTCGCTCAGCAGGACGGAGACCTTGACGTCCCCGCCCTCCAGGACGTGGACGGAGTCCACCCGGTCCCCCTGCCCCATGATCGACGCCGACGCGCGGTGCACCCGCCGGGAGCCGGAGCTCACGAGGGCCTCCCACTGGTCGTCCCGGAGCAGCCCTCCGAAGCCCTGTCTGACCACCGCCGTGCCTCCCCGGCCGCTCGACATCCCTCCTTCCATGGTGGGCGACCGGGTCGCGCCGTCCGCGGGCGATGCGTCGGGCGTTGTCCAAGCGTGACGTCATATGACCGGACATGTTCCGGAGGCGCGGGAAAGGGGCGCGGGAAAAAGGACTGCGCCGGACGGAGGGCAGGACGTAGTGTGGCGCGCGTGGAAGGGCTGAACGGCTTCGGCACCGCGATCCTCGTCGAGGGCGAGAGCGATCGCGCCGCCCTGCTGGCCCTGGCCCGGCGGCGCGGGATGGACCCGCAGGCCCTGGGCGCGGTGATCGTGCCGATGGGCGGGGCCACCAACGTCGGCCACCACGTGGCCCGGCTGGGCCCGCGGGGCGCCGGGCTGCGGCTGGTGGGGCTGTGCGACGCCGCCGAGGAGCGGCACTTCGCGCGGGCGTTCGCCGGGGCGGGCCTGGGCCGGGACTTCCACGTGTGCGTGGACGACCTGGAGGACGAGCTGATCCGGGCGCTGGGCGTGGCCGGGGTGGAACGGGTGATCGCCGGGCAGGGCCGGGAGCGGTCGCTGCGGACCTACCGCAGGCAGCCCGCGCACCGGGGGCGGCCCGCCGACCGGCAGCTGCACGGGTTCATGAGCAACCAGAAGGAGCGCTACGCGCGGGCGATGGCGGACGCCCTGTCCCCCGACCGGGTGCCCGGACCGCTGGCGGCGGTGCTGGCGGCGCTGGAGGCGGCGGCCGGAACCGGGTGAGCCCGGGCCGCTCAGGCGCCGGGCGCGCCGCGCGGGCGGGGCACGGCCCATCGGAGCGCGGGCCCATCGCGCCGGATCCGGCTCTCGGAGCGCGGCCCCTCAGGCGGCGACCTCGGAGCTTGGGCCCATCGTGTCGGGTGCGGCTCTCGGAGCGCGGCCCCTCAGGCGGCGGCCGGGGAGACCGCCACCGGAACGGTGTGAACGGCGCGCCGAGCGTGCCGGGTACGCCCCGCGAAGCGTGGGCCTGCCGCGTCCGGCGGCCCCCTCAGGCGGCCGCCGGGGTGCGCAGGTACTCCACCACCTGGCGGGCGACGGTCCGCCCGGCCCGGTTGGCGCCGATGGTGCTGGCCTGCGGACCGTACCCGGCCAGGAACACCCGCGGGTCGCGCACCGCGCGCCCCTCCTCCACCATCACCCCGCCCCCGGGTTCGCGCAGCCCCAGCGGGGCCAGGTGGGTGAGCTCGGAGCGGAAGCCCGTGGCCCAGATGATCGCGTCCACGGGCTCGAAGGAGCCGTCGGCCCAGCGCAGCCCGTCGGGTTCGACGGCGGTGAACATGGGGCGGGCCACCAGGAGTCCGCGTTCGGCGGCGGCCAGGTTGCGCGGGGTGGCGGGCAGGCCCGTGCCGCTGGAGATGCTCGGCAGCGGACGCCCGGCGCGGGCGGCCTCGTCGGCCCGGCGGACCGCGGTGATCCCGGCCTCGGGGTCGTCGACGAACCGCACCGGGCGGCGGGTCACCCAGACGGTCGCGGCGGCCACCCCCTCCAGTTCGTGCAGGAATCCGGTGGCGGAGGTCCCCCCGCCCACCACGGCCACGCGCAGGCCCGCGAAGTCCCGCGCGGACCGGTACTGCGGGGTGGACACCTGCACGCCCCGGAAGTCGGCGGCGCCTGCGAAGTAGGGCCGGAAGGGGCGGGCCCAGGTGCCGCTGGCGTTGACCAGCGCCCGGGTGAGCAGCACGCCGCGGTCGGTCTCCACCCGCAGGCGGTCGTCGCCGGCCTCGCGGACCGCCGTGACCTCGACCGGGCGGCGCACCCGCAGGTCGAAGGCGCGCTCGTAGCGGTCGTAGTACTCGCGGACGATGTCGCGGGCCGGGCGGGTGCCGTCGGCGGTGGCGAAGCTGAGCCCGATCTCCCGCATGCCCGGCAGGTCGTCGACCTTGTGGGCGTCGTCCAGGCGCAGCGCCTCCCAGCGGAACTGCCAGGCCCCGCCGGAGGCGGGCCCCCGGTCCAGGACCACCGCGTCGGTGCCCGGGACCAGGCCCAGGCGGCGCAGGTGCCAGGCCACCGACAGCCCGGCCTGGCCCGCGCCCACCACGACCGCCTCGGCCTCCTGCGGCTCCGGTGCGGTGCCCGTCATGGCGTCCCCCTTCGCTTCGTCGCCGTCCATGGGCAACAACGCGCGGCGGGGTTTCTTCCCGGCAGGTCAGGGGCGGTCACTGCGCGTCCTTGAACTCCTGGATCATGGTGTCGGAGGCGTGCACGCACATGATGCGCAGGCGTCCGGTGCCGGAGTTGACGAACCCGTGCCACACCCGGGGGCCGACCACCGCGGTGTCCCCGGCGCGGGCCACCAGGCGTTCCTCGCCGATGGTGATGGTGGCCTCGCCCTCCAGGACGGTCCAGGTCTCGGTGTAGGGGTGGCGGTGCAGGCCGGGGCCCTGGCCGGGCTCGTTGTCGACCAGGAAGAAGCTGATGCCGGAGCCGTACTCGCGGCCCTCGAAGCGCGCGGTGCGGCGGGCCTCGCCGACGGCGATCTCGTCGAACGGGATGGCGCGGGGGGTGGCGGCGGGAGTGGCGGTGTCCATGGTGGTGTCTCCTGTGGGTGGCTGCCGGGCGGTCCCTGTGACCGCCGTTCGGGCGATGGCCCCACACTGGCGGCCGGGAACCTGAGGGCTCTACTGTTTCGACATGGATCGAAAGAGCGCCCGGTTCCACATCGGCGCGGACGACGTGTCGGCCATCCGGTTCGGGGTGTCCCCGGGGCATGAGCTGGCGCACGCGGTGCGCGTCCTGCTGAACCCGCAGCGGCACCCGCTCCAGTGGGGGTGGCTGCGGTCGGTGCGGACGGCGGTGCCGGGGCCGGCCATGGACCGGCTGGCCGCGGTGGTCCGCCGGGACGGCTACATCCCGGACTTCCTCACCGCCGCCCCGACCTGGGACATGACCCCGCAGGACGAGATCGAGCGGCTGCGCCGGGCGCCGATGGACGGTGTCCGTCTGGACCTGAACAAGGTGCTGGTGCGCTCGGAGGGGCGCGCCAGGGACCTCGTGGCGCGGATGATCGAGCGCCCGCGGCGGACCCGGGACATGCTCGCCGACGCCTGGGAGCAGGTGTGGGAGGCGACGATGGCCCCGCACTGGCCGCAGATCCGCCGCCTGCTGGGCGCCGACATCGACCTGCGGATGCGGCGGATGGGCGCGGGCGGGGTGGGCGCCATGGTGGCGACCCTGCACGAGACGGTGCGCTGGCACCGCAACACCATCGAGGTGTCGCTGCGCCTGCACGACGAGGACGTGCGGTGCGAGGGCAGCGGGGTGGTGCTCGCCCCGTCGGTGATGGGGACCGCCCGGTGCGCGGTGCTCACCGAGCCGCCGATCCAGCCCACCCTGTTCTATCCGGTGGACGGGCTGGCCGAGACGTGGATCCACGGCGCGGCCGCCGAGGAGGCGCTGGCCGACCTGCTGGGCGCAGGCCGGGCCCGGGTGCTGGCCTGCCTGGACGGGCCCCGGACCACCTCGGAGGTGGGGGCCGCATGCGCGATGGCGGTGTCCACGGCCTCCCACCACCTGGCGGTGCTGCGCCGCTCCCGCCTGGCGCACGCCCGCCGCGAGGGGAACCGGGTCCTGCACACCCGCACCCCGCTGGGCGAGACCCTGCTGGGCCGCGGCTGAGGCATAACCCCGCGAATTCCCATAATTCTCATATGTGAATTCATTTGACCATCGCTTTGCCTCGACTTTTCCCCTGCTTTAATTCCCGGGATCCTATGATCCTCTCGGTTCGGAAAACACACCCGCGCGCCCCGCGCGGGTCCATTCCGGACGCCCTTCACCGGGAACACAGAAGAGGTGGTTCGTGAAGTTCACCAAGACGCTCGCCGTCGCCGCCATGACGACCGTCATCACCCTCGGCCTGGCCTCACCCGCGGCCGCGGTCGAACCGAACCCGCAGTGCGAGAGCACCGGCAACAAGACCCCCTGCTGGGAGTACTACTCCTGGTACTGGACCTACTCCGCCTGCCACGCGGAGGGGCGCAAGCAGGTGGAGAGCCCCCGCTACTCCGACTACCTCTGTGACGGCGGGGCCACCGTATACCTTTGGTTGCGGCGGGTCTGAACCGATTTCCGATAAAGGGGCCCCGTCGATTCCGGCGGGGCCCTCCCCGTTCGAACACGGCGACCCGGAGAACCGGTTTTTCGGAAATCCATCCGAGGCCCGTACCACGATCACGGACGACCGGAAACCGATTTCCGGCACGGACACGGAATCAGAACCGGCGCGGGGCTGTTGCCACCGGCATGACCGAGTCCTCCCCCGTGCTGTACGGCACCTTCACCGTCCCCTTCACCCTGGCCGCCGCCCCCGACCGCGTGTTCGCCGGGTTCTCCGACGAGCCGCTGCGCCGCCGCTGGTTCCGCATGCCGGGACCGTCGGCAACGGCCCGCCACCGTTTGGACTTCCGGACCGGCGGAACCGAGGAGGCCGAGAGCGTCTTCCCCGGCGCGGCGGGGCCCGAGGAGCTGGAGTACCGCTCCCGGTTCCTGGACATCGTGCCGGGCCGGCGGATCGTGTACGGGTACCGGGCCCGGGTGAACGGGGTGACCCGGTGGACCTCCCAGGCGATCCTGGAGTTCGCGCCGACGGCCGAGGGGACCCTGCTGACCTGGACCGAGCAGTACGCCTTCCTGGTGTTGACCGGTGACGGCTCCCAGGACGTCGCCCACCTGGAGGGCGCCACCCGGCTGCGCCTCAACGGGCTCGCCGCCCTGGTGGAGGACTCCGCCGTTCCCAAGGGCCCGCTCACCCGCCCGCGCCGGTAGCCGCCGGGAGCCCCGGCGCGTCACCGATCCGGCCAGACCCCGTGCTGTTCGGCCTCCGGCGACCGGCCCCCGCTCGACCGGGCGGCGACCAGGAGGAGCCCGCTCGCCAGGAACCCCGCCCACGGCCACAAGGGGCTCAGCACCTCGTCGGCGGGCGCCGCCTGCATGACGCCGCGGGGGTCGCGGGCCACCTCCATGGCCTGCCCGACCTCCGCTTCGGGGGGCGAGAAGTACCTCTCCGACACCACAGCGGTCCCGCGGCAGTCCCACTCAATGTCGTAGTAAACGACCGCCTCCTCGTCGTAGCCCCGCCGACGGTGGTATGCGCCGGCGGTCTTCTGCGATGTGTCCTGCACGGTGCACAGTTCGACCACCGCATGCGTGCGGTAGGCCCGGTCCCGCCCGAGGAAATGGGCGGAGCCCAGCAGCAGCGGGACGGTCGCGAAGCAGACGAAGACCATGAACACGGGCATCTTGGAGCCCTTCAGGGCCCCGACCAGGAAGAGGACGCAGCCCAGCACCCAGGCGAGGGAGAGCACGAGGCTCCGGGCCGTGTTCGGCGCGCCGTAGTACAGGTAGGAGGCGGCCCCCACCGCGGCCGCCGCGACGAACGCCAGCACGAACGCGACCGGCATCCCAGGCCGCAGCGGCCGCACCTTCTCCTCCGGGTAGTCCATGTCCTCGTCGTCGGGCCACACCGTCGTCCCACCCCGCCCCTTCGCCGTCGTGCGGTTCGCGGGTGTGACGGGGTCCCGGGAAGGGCGGTTCCCCTGCGGGTGCGGGGATCTAGGCCGACAGGTCCTCCTCGACCGTGCCGATCCGGACCAGCATGAGCGCGCCCAGGGCGGAGAGGCAGGTCAGGGCGGGGGTGAGGATCCAGAAGGCGTCCTCGGGCGGCAGTGGCCGGAACCGGCCCTGGGGGTCGTACGCCATCTCGATCCGGTCGCCCTTCTCCGCCAGGGGTTCGGGGTCGTCGATGACCGTGGCCGTCCTGGTCCCCGCACAGTCCAGTTCGAGGCCGTGGAAGTCCTCGCGGCTTCTCAACATCTCGGCGGCCGGTACGTCCGTCACCGTGCACACGGCGGTCACGGCGACCTCCTCGTAGACCAGCCCGCGCACGGTGAAGTGGGTGGCGCCCAGCAGTGCGGGCACCGCGAGCAGGTAGAGGACGACGGCCCACCACCGGACCTGGTCGTACCACCAGAACAGCAGGATCCCGGCCCCGATCAGCCAGGCCGCCCAGATCGCCGTCGTCCCCACCAGGCCCGGGACCAGGAGGTACGCCACGGTCGCGAGGGCCATCAGCGCCGCGGCGGCGAGCGGCGGGCCGACCGTGACCGCCCAGAGCACCCGCTGCGAAACCGACCTCTGCCCGTGTACATCCCTGTCCGCCACGCCCCTCGGACGACACCCGGCGGTCCGCGGTTCCCGGATGTCACATCCGGGTGCCGCGGACCGTCATCAGGGTGGAACCCGTTCGCCGAAGCACCCGAAGGACACCGATGTCCCTCCTGCACCTCGCCGCCTCGCTGCCCGCTGTGGTCGCCTGCGGCGCCGCGTCGATCGCCAACCTGACCGGCCACCGCCACCCGCGCGAGCAGGCCGACCTACTGGGGGTGCCGCACACGTGGATCCCGGTCCTGGGCTCCCTGCTCGGCGCGGGCGCCCTGGGGCTGCTGGTCGGCGCGGCCGTGCCCGCGGTGGGCCTGGCCGCCGCGGCCGGGCTCGTGCTCTACTTCGCCGGCGCCCTCGTCACCCACCTGCGGGCCGGGGACCTCCACCTGGGCGCCTGGGCCCTGTTCTTCGGGGCGTCGGCGCTGGCGCTCGCCGCCCACCTGCCGTGGTGAGATCCCCGGCCGCGCGGCTCACGCGGCGTACGCGTGGGCCGGGTAGGTCAGGTAGCCCCGGTCGCCGCCCTGGTAGTAGGTGGACTCGTCGGCCGGGGCCAGGGGCAGGCCCGTGCGCAGGCGTTCGACGAGGTCCGGGTTGGCGAGGAAGGCGCGGCCGAAGCTCACCAGGTCGGCGCCCAGGCCGAGCCAGTGGTCGGCGGCGCTCCGGTCGGTCCACTTGGGCTCCCCGGGCACGGACGGGTTCATGATCAGCGTCCCGGGCCAGGCGCGGCGCAGCTCCAGCAGCAGGTCCTCGTCGGCGGTGCCCTCCAGGTGGACGTAGGCCAGGCCGAGCCGGGCCAGCTCGCGCAGGAGGGCGGTGTACTGGTCGAGCACGTCGGTCTCGACCGCTCCCCAGATCACCCCGTTCGGGGACAGCCGGATGCCGGTCCGGTCCGCGCCCACGGCGTCGGCGGTGGCGGCGGCCGCCTCGACGGCGAACCGGATCCGGTTGGCCACCGACCCGCCGTAGGCGTCCGTGCGCCGGTTGACCTCGGAGGAGAGGAACTGGGAGATGAGGTAGCCGTTGGCCCCGTGCAGTTCGACCCCGTCGAACCCGGCGCCCACGGCCCGGCGCGCGGCCTCGGCGTAGGAGGCGGCCTGCCCTGGCACCTCCCCGGTCTCCAGGGCTCGCGGCGCCGAGGCGGGCCGGGGCCCGCTCGGGGTGAACACCTCGCCCGCCACGCGCAGGTCGGACGGGCCGACCGGCTGCAATCCGGTGGTGTCGCGGTGGGAGACCCGGCCGCCGTGCATGATCTGGGCGAAGATCCTCCCGCCGTTGGCGTGCACCGCGGAGGTCACCTGCTCCCAGGAGGCGGCCTGCGCGGCGGTGGCGAGCCCGGGCGTGCCCGGGTTGCTCTGCCCGACCCGGTTGGGGTGCGCGCCCTCGCCGATGATCAGCCCGGCGGTGGCCCGCTGGGCGTAGTAGGCGGCCATGGACGGGGTGGCCAGCCCGTCGG
>NZ_JBJJBV010000116.1:0-19382 GCF_045446735.1 Nocardiopsis protaetiae | reverse complement strand
GCCGTCCTGCGGTTCGTCTCCCATGGAATCGATCATGGTGCCGCCGGGGTGCCGGGCCGGGCCGGGACACGCCCATGCGCCCGGAACCGCCGGTGCGGCTTCACCCGGCGGCGCGCCGCCGGGCGCCGCGTTCCCATTCGCGGCCGATCCCCCTGATCATCGCCGAGTACACGCCCAGGTGGCGGAAGGGCTTGATGGCGGCCATGTACAGCGTGCCGAGCAGCCCGTTGCGCTTGACCAGGACGGCCATCCGGCCGCGGTGGCCGCCGGAGCCGTCCGGGACCCAGCCCAGGTGCAGGACGGCGTGCACGGTGCGGTTGGCCAGCTCCGCCGCCCACTCGTCACGGGTCTGGTAGAGGGGTGTGAAGGGGCCCGCCCCCGGGCCGGGGTCCTGTCCGCTCCGATCCGGGTCCTCGGGCGGGCGCAGGTCCTCGGGCAGGCGCTCGCGCAGGGAGCGCACCCGGCCGCCGACCCCGGCGCCGGGCCGGTCCCAGCCCAGGAGCGCGCCGAGCCTCCAGCGGACGGCGAACAGCAGGCGCAGCACGGGGGAGGACTCCGATCCCGCGGTCCCGTCGGTGAACTGCCGGACCAGGTGGGCGAGGTCGTCGGGCCCGCCGGGCGTGGGCAGGTCCCACACGTCCTCCAGACGGAAGTCGGGGGCGATCCCGTGGATGCGCCAGGGGCGGGAGGTGTGCGCGGTGTCGGGGAGTCTCATCCGTGTGCCCGTTCTATACGACGCCGTATAGATGCAGGCTAGCACTTGCTGTACGCCACCGTATATATGGGTCCGGGTGAAGACCGGTGCCGACCTGTCCCGGTCGCCTTCCCCGGACGGCCGTCCCCGCTCACCCCACCGGGTCGAGGGAGTGGACCAGGGAGAAGAGGTCCTTGGGGTCGTCCGGGTCCGCCACCAGGTCGATGGACGCCTGCAACTCGGTCCCGGCGGTGGAGTCGCGCAGGAACCGCAGCGCCGAGAAATCGGCGACGGCGAAGCCCACGGAGTCGAAGACGGTGATCTCCTGCGCCGTGCGGCGCCCGTCCTCCGCGCCGGTGAGCACCTTCCAGAGCTCGACCACCGGGAAGTCCGGGCCCATCTGCTGGATCTCCCCCTCGATCCGGGTCTGCTCGGGGTACTCCACGAACACCCGCCCCCGCCGCAGGATCCCGGCGTCCAGCTCGGTCTTGCCCGGGCAGTCGCCGCCCACCGCGTTGACGTGCACGCCGGGCCGGACGTGCGCGGAGCCCAGGACCGTGTTCCGGGCCTTGTCGGCCGTGCAGGTGGTGATGACGTCCGCCCCGGCCACGGCGTGGTCGGTGGAGGCGGCCTCGGTCACCCGGAAGCCCAGCGGCTCCAGGTTCCGGCGCAGCTTCTCCACGGCGGCCGGGTCCACGTCCAGGACCCGCAGCTCCTCGATGCCCAGCGCCGCACGGAAGGCCAGCGCCTGGAACTCCGCCTGGGACCCGGCGCCGATCATGGCCATGCACCGCGCGTTGGGGCGGGCCAGGGCCTTGGCGGCCATGGCCGAGGTCGCGGCGGTGCGCAGCGCGGTCAGCAGCGTCATCTCGGCCAGGAAGGTCGGATACCCGGTGCCCACGTCGGCCAGGACACCGAAGGCGGTGACCGTCTGGAACCCGCGGGCGGGGTTGAAGGGGTGGCCGTTGACGTACTTGAAGGCGTAGGTCTCGTGGTCGGAGGTCGGCATCAGCTCGATGACCCCGAAGGGCGTGTGGCTGGCGACGCGGGGGACCTTGTCGAAGCGCTCCCAGCGGCGGAAGTCCTCCTCCAGGTAGTCGATCATCCCGGTCAGCAGGCGCTCGACGCCCTCGCGCCGGATCCACCGGGACATGCTCCCGACATCGACGAACTGTGTCATCCACGGCTCCTCTGTGGTGGTGCGGTGACCGTGTACCGGTCGCGGTCCAGTACCTTCGCGCCCAGACCCGCGCGGGTCCGGTAGTCCTCGTCGAAGCCCAGGAACGGGTCCGTGGGCCCCGCGGCGCACAGCGCGGACAGCGCCTCGTCCACGGACAGCCCCGTGTACCCCCGCGCCTCCGACGCCGCGGCCGCCCAGTGACCGGCCCGCTCCCCGCCCAGGAGGTCGGCCGAGATCCGGGTACAGCGCCGGATCATCGCCGCGGCCGCCTCCGAGGGCCGCACGGCCCACCGGTGGCCCTCGGGGCCGGGCGCCGTGGTCAGGACGGTGCGCAGGCGCCGCGCCGCCGTCTGGGCCGCGTGCACCATGACGACCCCCGCCGCCCCGGGGCCGCCGGGCAGGACCAGCCGGGTGACGCCCCGGTCGTTGACCGCGGCGAGCAGTGCCTGCGGGTCCGGCGGGACGACGACCTCCTTGCTCTGCGGCCACACGTCGAGCGGGCTGTGGCGCCCCTTCAGGCCGCCCACGTGGAAGACGAAGAAGTCGGGGTACAGGTAGAAGTCGCCCTCCGTGGCGCGCAGCTCCTCGTAGAACGCGCCCACGCAGGCCAGCAGCAGGGGAGCCGCCTTCAGCGGGTCCCCGGGCTCCAGCGCCACGACCCCGAGCCGGTCGTGTGCGGTGAACCCGGGGAGGAGGTCGTCCAGGCCGACCGGCTCCCCGTCCCGGGTGAAGCCGAACTCGCGGGTCCTCATCAGGTCAGCCGTGTGCACGGGCCCGCCCCCCGTCGCCCACCGGGGTCTCCAGCCTGAACGTGAGCGGGTGGTCGGGGTCGGCGACGGCCGGCCGGTCCAGGCCGAAGGCCCCGATCGGGTGCGCGGTCGTGCCCTCCGTTTGGAGGTCGGCCAGGATCCGCCCCATGAGCCCGGCGAACTTCGCCGCGTGCCCGGCCCCGTTGAAGACGGCGACGTACGGGTGCTCCGGCAGGGTGTCCAGCACGAAGCCGCGGTCGGGGGTCAGGTCGTAGACGCAGGTCCGGTGGGCCAGGGCCGGGCCCGCGGCGTCGGGCAGGTGCTCGCGCAGGAACGCGGCCAGGATCTCCCCCTCCGCGTCGTCGCCCTCGAAGACCCGCTCCTCCTCGGTGATGAAGCGGCCGCGCAGGTCCCGGCCCAGCTTGGTGGCGGCCTCGCCGTAAACGGGGAAGCCGTAGTAGGTGTCCTGCGGCCCGTGGTGGATCCAGACGGGGTGCCGGTCCGGGGTGAAGGAGGCCAGATGGGGGCTGCTGAAGTAGCCGACCTGCTCCTGGGACAGGGTGAGGGTGAATTTCAGCCCGAGGTCGGGCATCAGCGGGCCCAGCCAGGACCCGGCCGCCACGATGAGCCGGTCCGCGTGGACGGTCTCGGCGGTCCCCTCCGGGGTGGCGACACGGACGCCCACACCGTTGGCGGACAGGTCGATGCCCTCCACCGCCCCGGTGCGGAACTCCACCCCGGCCGCCCGCGCCAGGGAGACGTGCGCGCTCACCGAGCGGCGCACGTCCAGCACGCCGGCGTCGGGCTGGTAGAGGCCGACGGTGGCGTCGGAGACCCGCCACTGCGGGAACCGCTCGCGGATATCGTCCGCGGTGAGCCGGTCGTGGGCGAAGCCGAGCTCTTCCAGGACGCGCGCGCTGTTCTCGACGTAGGCGTGCCCGGCGGTCCCCTCCTCGGCCAGGTCCAGCCCGCCGGTGGTGGTGACCAGCGGCAGCCCGCTCTCCCGCTCCACGTGCGCCCACGCCTCGAACATCGCGTCGGTGAGCCCCGAGTACGCGGCGGAGGGGTAGACCCGGCGGATGATCCTGGAGTGGTCGCCGAAGGCCCCGTAGGGGTGGAGCAGGCCGAACCGGTCGAGGACGAGGACCCGTTCGGCGCACCGCTGACTCAGCCAGTAGGCGGCGGCCGAGCCCACGGTCCCGGCACCGATGACGATATGGGAGTAGCCCTTCGGCATGGGGACTTCCTGTCTGCGCTGTTCGAACGGGTGGACCGGAACCCATGTTCGGCGCGCCGGAGGAGGCTTTTCGACCTCCAGAGATCGAAGGTTCGCCGGACCCCGTTCGACAGATGTAGGAACGCCCACGTCGGACTTTCAACGTCTGCGCGGTGCGCGCGACGCGGCGGTTCGGTTCGATGGGTGCATGATGCCGAAGCCGCCCGAGCCCATGCCGCTGGAGCGCGTGCGCGAGCTCGTCGGGGAGCCCGGCGGGGCCGCCGTCGACAAGGTGCAGGACCACGTCGACCACCACCTCCACCGGTTCATCGCGCACTCCCCGTTCGTCTGCCTGGCCACCGCCCACGCCGACGGCACCGCGGACTGCTCTCCGCGCGGTGACCACCCCGGGTTCGTCAAGGTCCTGGACCCGCACACGCTCGCCATCCCGGACCGGGTGGGCAACAACCGCCTCGACACCTTCGAGAATCTCGCCACCGACCCGCGCATCGGGCTGGTCTTCCTGGTCCCGGGGCACCGCGAGTCGCTGCGCGTCAACGGCACGGCCTACCTCTCCGAGGACCCGGACGTGCTCGTACGCCTGGAGGCCGAGGGCAAGGTGCCCAAGGTCGCCGTCATCGTCCGGGTGCGGGAGGCCTACCTGCACTGCGGGCGGGCGATCCTGCGGGCCCGGCTCTGGGACCCCGGGAGCCTGTCCCTGGCCGACCACGTCCCCACCATGGGCGAGGTGATCGCCGCCCGGGTCGGCGAGGGACTGTACAGCGCCGACGCCATCGACGAGGACCTGGAGAGGTCCGCCTACCGGAACCTGTACTGATGGGGACCGCATCCGGCCTGCCGCCGACGCTGGTCGTGGAGGAGGTCCGCGCCGTGGCGCAGGGGGTCCGCGCCGTCGTCCTGCGCGCCCCCGACGGCGCGGCGCTGCCCCCGTGGCCGCCCGGCGCCCACCTGGACGTCGAACTCCCCAACCGGCTCAGGCGCCAATACTCGCTCTGCGGCGCCCCCCGGGACCCGTACCGCTACCGCATCGCGGTCAAGCACGAAGCGCTCAGCCGCGGCGGCTCGGAGTACGTCCACCTGTTCCTGCGGCCCGGCACGCACCTGAGTGTTCGGGGGCCGCGGACCACGTTCCCCGAGCGGACCCCGCCCGGGTCGCTCTTCGTCGCCGGCGGCATCGGGATCACGGCCGTACTGGCCATGTTCCTGCGGGACGTCCGCGAAGGGCACGGACCCACCCTGCTCTACGCGGGACGGAGCCGGGCCGCCATGCCGTTCCTGGACGAACTCCCCGCGGGCGCCGACGTCGTGCTCGCCGCCGCGGACGAGGGGCGGCGGCTGGACCTGCCCGCCCGCGCCCGGGCCCTGCCGGACGGGGCCGCGGTCATCGCCTGCGGGCCCCCGCGCATGGTCGCCGAGGTCGAGGAGGTCTTCGGCGGCGGGCGGTCCGGCGGGGTGCACGTCGAACGCTTCCGGGCGCGGCCGCGCACCTTCGCCGACGACACCCCGTTCACCGCCGAGTGCGCGCGCAGCGGGAAGGTGGTCGCGGTGCCCGCCGGCGAGACGCTGATGGACGCCCTGCTCAAGGAGGACGTCCCCGTGGGCGCGGGCTGCCGGGAAGGGGTGTGCGGATCGTGCGAGGTCACCGTCCTGGCCGGGGAACCCGAGCACCGCGACCTCCTGGGCGCACCCCCGGGGCGCATGTACCCCTGCGTCTCGCGGAGCACCACCGGGAAGCTGGTCCTGGACCTGTGAATGGCTACGATCGGGAAATGGACGCCATCACGGACCTGGCGGAACGGCTGGCCCAGAAGCTCAGGCGAAGTGTGGCCGTCGACGACACCGACCTGCGCCTCCTGGGCTCCAGCACCCACTTCGGTGACGCCGACCCCCTGCGCCTGACCTCCCTGGCCAACCGGCGCATCGAGGGCCCGGTCCGGGAGGCGACCTTCGCCGCCGGATTCCCGCACTGGCGGACACCGCGCCGCGGCAGGGCCCTGGGGGTCGACGGGCATGAGCACGACCGGATGGCCTTCCCCCTGCGCTCCAGGTACGGCCCACTCGGGGTGATGTGGGTGATCCTCCTGGGCGAGGACGAGCTGTCCGGGGAGGAGACGGAGCTGTGCCTGGCCGCGGCCCGCGACATGGAGCGTGTGCTCGCGCGGCAGCGGCGGGACGAGACGGAGTCCGCGCGCGAGGTCGAGACCCTGCTGTTCACCCTCCTCTCCGACCGGGAGCGGGACCGGGCGGCGGCGGCCCGGGACCTGGCCGACCTCGGGTACTTCGAGAACACGACCGAGGTCACCGCCCTGGCGGTGGTCGGCGCCCGGCCCTGGCCCGCCCGGGCCGCGGACGAGCGGGCGGACGTGCTGCGCGAGGCCCTGCGCCAGGCGGTCCGGTCGCGGTGGGACCGGTCGGCGGCCTTCGCCGTGGCCGAGGACCACGCCTTCCTGCTCGTCGGTGGCCGCGGTCGCACGGTGCGGTCGGAGTACGCCGGGCTCGCCGAGCGCGTCGTCACCGAGGTCGCCCGGTCGGACGCCGGGCTCGCGCAGCGGCTCCGCTTCGGGGTGGGGTCCGCCGTCGGGCTCGCCGACGCGTCGCGGTCCTACGACCGGGCGCGGACGGCCGCCCGGATCGCCGTCCGCGAGGACCGCACCGTGGTCCTGGCGGAGGAACGCCCCCTGGAGGTCCTGCTGGAGGCCGCGGTCCGGCCCGGGATCGACGCCGCCCTGATCCCGTCCCTGCTCACCGGGACCGTGCAGTCCCAGCCGGAGGAGTCGCTGCGGACGGTGGCCTGCTTCCTCGACCAGGCCGGCAGCGTGGCCCGCACCTCGGAGATCCTGCACCTGCACCGCACCACCGTCTACTACCGACTGCGCCTGTTCGAGAAGGAGACCGGGCTGTCGCTGGACGACGGCGGCGACCGGTTCCTGCTCCAGCTGTGGCTGGCCGTCCGCGACCGCGCCGGCTACCCGCCCCTGCGATCGGAGGCCCCGTGAACGGGGCGCGGGCGAGCGGGCCGCTGGCGGGCCTGAGGGTCGTGGAGGTCTCCAGTGTCGTGATGACGCCGATGGCCGGACGGCTGCTGGCCAAGCTGGGGGCGACCGTCGTCAAGGTGGAGCCGCCCGGCGGGGACGTGGTGCGCCGTATCGGCGCGACCGCCGCACCCGGGATGAGCGGTGCCGCGCACTCCCTCGGCGACGGCAAGTACAACATCGCGATCGACCTGGGGACCGGGCAGGGGCGGGCGGAGCTGCGCGCCCTCCTGGGTTCGGCCGACATCGTCCTCACCAACCACCTCCCGGCCCGGCGCCGCGTGTACGGCCTGGACTGGGAGTCCGTGCGGGAGGCCAACCCGCGGGCCGTCCTGTGCACGGCCCAGGGGTACGCCTCCGACTCGGACCTGGCCGACACCCCCGCCTACGACGACACCGTCCAGGCGGCCTCCGGCGTCTGCGACATCTACGCCAAGGCCGGGGACCGCCCGCGGTACGCGCCCTACGTGATGGCCGACAAGGTCTGCGCCCTGACCATCGTCTACTCGGTCCTGGCCGCGCTCCACCACCGGGACGCGCACGGGCGGGGCCAGTGGGTGGACGTGCCCATGGTGGACGTCATGGTCGACTTCAACCTCACCGAGCAGCTCAACGACTTCTCCTTCCTCCCGCCGCGGGGGCCCGCGGGCTGGCACCGGACCCTGGCGCCCGGCCGCCGCCCGCACCGGTGCGCGGACGGGTGGGTCTGCGTCCTGCCGTACTCGGACCGGAACTGGCGGGACTTCCTCAAGATCGCCGGTGCCGACGTCGACGCCGGGGAGATCCCCTTCCCCACCAACCAGGACCGGAACGAGAACACGGCGGCCGTGCAGTCCGCCATCGCCTCCTACACGGCCGACCGGACGGTGCGGGAGATCCTGCGCGAATGCGGGGAGGCCGGCATCCCCGCGCAGCAGGTGAGGACCCTCGAATCCCTGGTGGAGGACGACTACCTGCGGGAACGGGGCACCGTTGAGGAGGTCCGGCACCCCCTGGGGCACTCCTACCTCCGGACGACACCGAACATCTCCTTCAGCGACTCGCCCCTGGGACCCGTGCGCCCCGCCACCGCCGTCGACGCCGACCGCGAGGAGATCGAGAAGTGGTGGTAGGTGGACGGGAGTCCGCAGACGAGCAGGTCTTCGTCAACGGCAAGGTGTTCACGGCACGGAGCGAGACCGACTTCGCCTCGGCCTTCCGGGTACGCGGCGGTGTCATCGACTGGGTGGGGGAGACCGCCGAGCTGGACGCCCGGACCCGGCGCGGCGCCCGTGACCTGGGCGGACGCACGGTGCTGCCCGGGCTGCTGGACATGCACCTGCACCCCGCGCTCATGGCCGACACCGCCGACGCCACCGAGTGCCTCCCGCCCCGGGTGACCTCCCTGGAGGAGCTGGTCGCCGCCCTGCGCGCCGACCCCGCCCGCGGCGCGGGGGAGAAGGTGTGGATCCTGGGCACCGGCTACGACGAGACCAAGTACCCCGAGGGCCGCCCGCCGACCGCCGCGGACCTGGACCGCGTCTCCACCGGGCAGCCGGTGATGATCTGGCGCGCCGACCGCCACTCGGCGGTGTGCAACACCCGCGCCATGGAACTCGCCGGGATCGACGCGGACACCCCGGACCCGCCGGGCGCCCGGTTCGAGCGCGACGCCTCCGGCCGCCCCAACGGCGTCCTGACCGAGCGGGAGGCGACGCTGGCGGTGAGCCGCCACATCCCGCCGCGCTCCGCCGCCGAACGCGAAGACCTGCTCGCGGCGGTGGGGCGGCGGCTCTTCGGCCGCGGCATCGTCGGCGTGTGCGACCTGCTGGCCACCACCATGCCCGACCCCCTCGCCGTGTACCGCTCGGTCGCCGCGCGCACACCGTTCCCGCACAGCGCCCTGTTCCTGGGCTGGGACCCGCACGAACCCCCGGCGGACCTGGCCGAGGAGCAGCGGACCGGCCCGGTGCGGGTGGGCGGGGTCAAGGTGCTCATGGACGGCACCTACTCCAACCGCACGGCCTGGGTCTGCGAGCCCTACCCGGGGTCACGGGACCGGGGCCTGCGCACCATCACGGACCAGGACCTGCTGGCGGCGGCGGACTGGGCCCGCCGCAACGGGGTCCAGCTGGCCGTGCACGCCATGGGGGACCGCGCCATCTCCCACGTGGTGGACCTGCTGGGGGAACGGGAGCCCTGGCTGGACGCCGCGCCCTCGGTGCGGATCGAGCACGCCACCCTCATGGCCCCCGCCCTGGTCCGGCGGCTCCGCCAGGCCCGGATGTCCTTCGGCATCGCCACGCACACGATCTTCCTGTACTCCGAGTACGAGGCGTACGAGCGCAACCTGCGCCCGGAGCAGGTGCCGGACGCCTACCCGATCCGCTCGCTCTACCGGGAGGTGGACGCGCTGGCGCTCTCCTCGGACTGCCCCGCCACCGCCTGGAGCGAGGCCGACGACCCCTTCGTCTCCATCGAGGCGGCGGTGCGCCGCCGCTCCTCCACCGGCGCCGACATCGGCCGGGCGGCCGCGGTGACGGTGCCCCAGGCGGTGCTGCTCTACACGGCCCGCGCCGCCCGGCTCACCCGCATGGCCGGGCTGGGCGGGATCGCCCCCGGCCGCCGGGCCGCCTTCGCGGTCCTCGACGACGACGTCTTCACCGTCCCCGAGGACCGCATCTCACGGGTCGGGGTCGAGGAGACCTGGTTCGACGGGCGGCGCGTGCACGTCCGCGGGTAGCCCGCCCGCAGCCGGCCCGCCCGCGCTCAGGCGGCGGGCTCGGCGGCGGACTCCTCGACCGTGGGCGCCTTGACCAGGGTCTCGGGCAGGAACCGGATGCCGACCACGCCGATGAGGCTGAGCACCACCAGGTACCCCGCCACCAGCCACGGGGTCCCGCCGCCCACGGACACCAGCCAGGTGGCCACCATGGGCGCGGTGCCCCCGGCGACGGCCGCGGGGATCTCCCGGGACAGGGCGATCCCGCTCCAGCGCATGCGGGTCGGGAAGATCTCGGCGATCATCGCCGCCGAGACACCGATGGTCGCCCCCTGGATGACCGCCAGGCCCAGGATCAGCCCCAGGGCCACCAGGATCGAGTTCTCGGTCTGGTAGAGCATGAACATCGGGAAGGCGAAGACCACGCCGAAGACGGCCGCCCCCATGAGCAGCGGCTTGCGGCCGATCCGGTCCGCGAGGGCGCCCGCGGCCAGGGTCGCGGGGATGGTGAGCAGCATGGCGGCGAGCAGGCCGATCAGCGTGTGCGTGGCGTTCACGTTCAGCGTCCCGGTGGTGTACGAGACGGAGAAGGTCTGCACGATGTACACCCAGGGCAGCACGAACACGAACAGGGCCATGCCCGCCAGCAGGAAGCGCCAGTGGCCGCGCACCGCCTCCACGATGGGGGCGCGGCTCACGGCGTTCTCCGCCTCGGCGGCCTCGAAGGCGGCGGTCTCCTTGACCCGGAAGCGGAAGTACAGCGCGACGGCGACGATCACCACGCTGGCCAGGAACGGCAGCCGCCAGCCCCAGGCGAGGAACGCCTCCGGGGACATCACCGCGGTGAGCAGGGCGAAGGTGCTCGTGGCCAGGGCCATGCCCACGTACACGGCGGCGCCCGGGAACCCGGCGGTGAAGGCGCGTCTGCCGGTGCTCGCGGACTCGCTGGCCATGGTCATCGCCCCGGCGAACTCCGCGCCCGCCCCGGCGCCCTGGAAGATGCGCAGGGCGATGAGCAGCACCGGCGCCCACAGGCCGATCGACTCGTAGGTGGGCAGCAGCCCGATGAGCGTCGTGGCGCCGCCCATGATGAGCAGGGTGACCAGCAGGGTCCCCTTGCGGCCGATCCGGTCGCCGTAGTGCGAGAGCACCAGGCCGCCGAAGGGACGGGCCAGGAAACCGACGGCGAAGGTGGCGAAGGCGCCCAGCGTGCCCGCCAGGTCGCTCCCGCCGAAGAAGAGCGGAGCGAACACCAGCGCCGCGGCCAGGCCGTACAGCGTGAAGTCGTACCACTCGATGACGGTGCCCACCGAACTGCCGATGACGGCCCGCCGCCGCTGTCGGCGGGGGTCCAGACCGGCGCGGTCGATGTCATGGGGGACGGTCATACCACTCTCCCTCTTCTTCCTCTGCTGTCTCTTGGACCCCGACGGTAGTGGCGGGCGTCACATCCGTGATATGTGTCTTTGATACATCGGGGAGCCCGTTTCCTGAGTTCTCACCCCAGTCATGGAGGTCCGTGTGGGAGATGTGCCGGGGGCCGAGCCGTCCCGCCGGGAGCCGCCCCTGCCGCCGGAGGCGGCCGTGTCCCTGCTCGTCTCCGCCGTCACCGACCCCGAGAGCGCCGCCGACGTCCCCGGCGCCCTGACCGCCCTGGGCCTGGACGGGGGCACCGTCCGCGACCTCGCCGAGCGGATCACCGGGAGCAGGCGCGAGCTGGCCCGCCTGCGCCGCCGGGAGCACGAACTGGGGGCGCTGTTCTCCAGCGCCCGGGAACTGGCCGCCGAACGCGACGGCGACCTGCTGCTGGAGAAGATCGTCGACCGCGCCCACCAGATGATGGGAAGCGACCTGACCTACCTCTCCGAGTACGACCCGCGCACCCGCGAGCTGTTCGTCCGCACCACGGTCGGCTCCGTCTCACCCGGTTTCCGCGCCCTGCGGGTGCCGCCCGGCAAGGGCCTGGCCAGCCTGGTGGTGGAACAGCGGTCCGGCAGGTCGGTGCTCCGGTACCCGGAGTTCGAGTCCGGCCGCCACGAGGCCGGGATCGACGCGGCGGTGGCCGACGAGGGCATCGTCTCCATGCTCGGCGTGCCGATGCTGGCCGACGACGAGGTCCTCGGGGTGCTCTTCGTGGCCACCCGGGAGGAGCACGCGTTCACCCCCGAGGACACCGCGCTGCTGACCGCGCTGGCCGACCACGCCTCCGTGGTCCTGCAAACGGCCCGCACGCTGCGCAGCCTCCAGCGCGCCGAGGACGAGTCCCGCCGGGCGCTCTCGCGCCTCACCGAACACCTGATCCAGCGCGACCGGGCCCACGCCGTGCACCGCAAACTCGTGGAGGCCGTGCTGACCGGCGGGGACTTCGGCACCGTCGCCGCCACGCTCTCCGACGAGCTCGCCCGGCCCGTGGCGCTCAGCGACCGGGCGGGGAACCCGCTGGCCGAGGCCGGGAACGGCCTGGCACGGGTCGGCGCGCTGGAGGGCGGCGTGCCCGGGGACGAGGCGCTGCTCCGGGCGGTGCGGCGCAGCGCCGAATCGGGGCGCCTGGTCCAGCTGGAGGACGGGGGACCTGTCGACGGGGTGGTCGCGTTCGCGGCGGGGGAGCGCCACCTGGGCACCGTCTTCCTCGGCCGGGGCGGCTTCGCCCTCAGCGACGTGGACGCGCGCACCGTCGAACGCGCGGCCCAGGTGTGCGCCCTGCTGCTCCTGTCCCAGGAGGCCGTCGCCGAGACCGAGTACCGCGTGCACGGCGAACTCATCGCCGACCTGCTCTCACCGGACGCCGAACGCCGCCGGGACGCCCTGGCCCGGGGCCGGCAGCGCGGCACCGACGCCGCCGACTTCACCTCGCTCCTGGCGCTCTCCGTGCCCGCCGGGCAGCGCGGCCGCGCCGTGCGCCTGGCGGCCAAGTCGGCGCCCGTACCGTCCCTGGTGGGAGAGCACCAGGGCCTCGTCGTCGTCCTGGGCAGACCGGGGTTGGAGGAGCGGGCCGAGGAGTTCCGGCGCGGGCTCGCCCACCACCTGGAGGACACGGTGCTCGGCGTGCTCCCGGGCCGGGGCGAGCCCAGCGCGCGGTTCCCCCTCGTCAAGAAGACGGTGCGGCTCATGGAAGCGCTCGGGGTCTCCGACACCCTGGTCGAGACCAGCGACTACGTCCCCTACGCCGCCGTCTTCGACGCCGACGCCCCCGCCATGGAGGACTTCCTGCGCCGGACCCTGGGCGAGGTCAAGCGCTACGACGCCGAACGGAACACGGAGCTGCTCCGGACCCTGCGGGCCTACGTCCACCACGGGGCCAGCCCCACCCGGGCCGCGCGCTCCCTCAACTTCCACGTCAACACGGTCCTCCAGCGGCTCGAACGGCTGGACCGCGTCCTGGGCGCCGGATGGCGCGGCGACGAGGACTACTTCCGGATCTCCCTCGCCGTCCGGATGGACGAGCTGCGGGAGCGGCTGCTGGGCGCCGCCCGGGGCGAAGGGCATGGAGGTGCGTCATAGCGAATCGCGCATTTGCTGTGCCCTGCCACCATGCAGTGGGTCACACCGCGACCGTAGTCTCGCCACCGAGTACCAGAACGATGACCTGGACTTGTGCCGGTCACCGTGTCCCAGGAGGTGGATCCTTGCCGGTCAACAGTCGTATCCCCGGGCTCCGGGAACTCGGAGTCCAGGACCGCCGCACCAGGATCGCCGAACACGCCGGGGTGGACACCGAGGGCTTCGACCCCGGCAACGGCCTCGGCGTCGAGCAGGCCGACCAGATGATCGAGAACGCCGTCGGGGTCCTCGGCGTTCCCCTGGGTGTGGCCACCAACCTGACCGTCAACGGCCGCGACTACCTCGTCCCCATGGCCATCGAGGAGCCGAGCGTGGTCGCCGCCGCCTCCAACGCGGCGCGGATGGCCCGCGGGCTCGGCGGACTGCGCGCCTCCACCACGGGACCGGTGATGATCGCCCAGGTCCAGCTGGTGGACGTCCCCAACCCGGAGGCCGCCCGCTTCCGGATCCTGGAGGCCGAGGAGGAGATCCTCGCCCGCGCGAACGAGCAGGACCCCGTCCTGGTCGACCTGGGCGGCGGGGCCCGGTCCGTGGAGGTGCGCCCGGTGCCCACCGCCTCGGGCACCCACCTCGTCGTGCACCTGGTCGTGGACGTCCGCGACGCCATGGGCGCCAACGCCGTCAACACCATCGCCGAGGCCCTGGCCCCCCGGCTGGCCGAACTCTCCGGCGGCCGGTCGCTGCTGCGCATCCTCAGCAACAAGGCCGACCGGCGCCTGGTACGCGTGCACGGCGAGTTCGACGCCGAGCTGCTGGGCGGGCCCCGGGTGGTCGACGACATCGTCCTGGCCGGCGACCTCGCCGCCGCCGACCCCTACCGGGCCGCTACGCACAACAAGGGGATCATGAACGGCATCAGCGCCGTCGTGCTCGCCACCGGCAACGACACCCGCGCGGTCGAGGCCGGCTGCCACTCCCACGCCGTCAGGGACGGCCGCTACACCGCGCTCTCGCGCTTCGAGAAGAACGCGGCCGGGAACCTGGTGGGCACGCTCGAAGTGCCCCTGGCCGTGGGCCTGGTGGGCGGCGCCACCCGCGCCCACCCCACCGCCCGGGCCGCGATCCGGCTCCTGGGGGTGACCTCGGCCCTGGAACTGGGCGAGGTCATCGCCGCCGTGGGGCTCGTGCAGAACCTGGCCGCCTGCCGGGCCCTGGCCGCGGAGGGCATCCAGCGCGGGCACATGGCCCTGCACGCCCGCACCCTCGCGGTCTCCGCCGGGGCGGTGGGGGCGGAGATCTCGGAGGTGGCCGCCCGGCTGGTGACGGCGGGGCGCATCCGGGAGGAGTACGCCCGCCAGGTGCTCGGCGAACTGCGCGGGGCCTCCGCGTGACCCCGTGCAGGCCCTGCACGCCCGACGACAGGAAGTGAACACCCCGATGGACACCACGCCGCAGACCCCGGGACGGCCCGGGGGCGGAGCACTCGACGGCATCCTCGTGCTCGACCTCTCCCGGGTGCTGGCCGGGCCCTACGCCGCCCAGATCCTCGCCGACATGGGGGCCACGGTCGTCAAGATCGAGAACCCCGAGGACCCCGACGTCTCCCGCGGCTTCCCCCCGTACCTGACGGCGGACGCTGACGGCGACGGTGGGGGCGGGGGTGGGGGCGCGCAGGAGTTCAGCGGGTACTACGGGCAGTACAACCGGGGCAAGCTCGGCCTGACGATCAACCTCGCGCACGAGGAGGGCAAGCAGGTCCTCAAGGACCTCGTGGCCGAGGCGGACGTGCTGCTGGAGAACTTCCGGCCCGGCACCATGGAGAAGCTCGGCGTCGGCTACGACGTGCTCAGGGAGATCAACCCCAAGCTCGTGTACACCGCCATCTCCGGCTACGGCCACACCGGCTCCCGCAGCCGCCGCCCGGCCTTCGACAGCACCGCCCAGGCGGCGGGCGGCCTGTGGTCCATGAACGGTTTCCCCGGCATGCCCCCGGTCCGGGTGGGCGTCACCATCGGGGACCTGTCGGCCTCGCTCTTCTCCGTCATCGGCACCCTGGCCGCCATCCGGCACGTCGAGCACGGCGGGGACGGGCAGAAGGTCGACGTCGCCCAGGTGGACAGCATCATCGCGCTCACCGAGACGGCCGTGGTCGACTACACCGTCGACGGCAAGACCGCCGGGCCCGCGGGCAACGAGCACGCGTGGGTGCGGCCCTACGAGCTCTTCGACTGCGCCGACGGGCAGGTGTTCTTCGGCGGGTACACCGACAAGCTGTGGCGGGTCAGTTGCGAGCTGTTCGGCACCCCCGAGGCCGCGAAGGACCCCGAGACCGACACCATGCGCAAGCGCTTCGACAAGGACGTCTACGAGAAGAAGGTCCGTCCCCTGATCGCCACCTGGTTCCGCGACCGCACCCGGGCCGAACTGGAGGAGCTGGCCGGGGACGTCGTCCCGCTGACCGCGCTGCGCACCATCGCCGACGTGGTCGAGGACCCCGGAACGGCGGAGCGCGACATGGTCGTCGAGGCCGACTACGGGGAGCTGGGGCGGCTGCGCATGTTCGGCCAGCCCATCAAGCTGAGCGGGACCCCCGCCGACCCGGCCCGGCCCGCCAACCGCGTCGGCGAGCACACCGACCGGGTGCTGGCCGACCTCGCGGGCTACACGCCCGAGCAGATCGCCGCCCTCCGGGACAGGGGGACCGTCTGATGGGCACCGCCGTGTCGCGCGTCCAGCGCATCGACCCCGCCCCAGCGCAGGACTACCGGGGGACCTTCGCGCCCTGGCTCCCGGAGCCGTCCGTGGGCGACCCCCTGCCCCCGGGGTGGGAGGGGCTGTACTTCCCGTTCTCCGTCGGCATCGACGGACTGCGCCCGGACGGCACCCCGCAGGGGGACGCACCGCCCGGGATCGACCTGCCGCGCCGGATGTACGCCGGCGAGGACACCGTCTTCCGCCGACCGATCCGGTTCGGGGACACCGTCGAACAGCGGGTGCGCCAGGGGCGGGTCATAGAGAAGACCGGCAGGAGCGGGCGGCTGGTCTTCGCCGACCTGGAGCGGGAGTACCTCGTGGACGGGGAACCGGTCGTGGAGAGCACCTGGCACGACGTGTTCCTGGAGGAGGGCGCGCCCCCGCCGCCGGTCCAGCGGGCCGAACCGGAGGGGGACCGGGTGTACCGGCTCATCCCGGACTCCCGGCACTTGTTCCGGTTCTCCGCTATCACCTTCAACACCCACCGGGTGCACTACGACCGGTACTGGGCGCAGCGGGTGGAGGGGCTCCAGGACCTGCTCGTGCACGGGCCGCTCACCCGGCTGCTGATGCTGGACGCCGTCCTGTCCGGGGGAGGCCCGGGGCGGACCCCGGCCCGCTGCTCGTTCACCGCGACCGCGCCGCTCTTCGTCGACCGCGAGATCACGGTGGCGGTCACCGACGGCGCCGCCGAGTCCCAGGCGGTGGCGGTGTCCGAGGACGGCCGCCTGGCCGCCCGCGCGACCGTCCACTGGTAACACGGGGCCCGCGCCGCTCGTCGGTGGCCCGGGTCACCGTCCGGCGGTGAGGAGGGGACGGTCCTCCCCACCACCGGGGCTCATCGGGACTCGGCCGACATCGCCGTCCGCCGCAGGATCCGCACGAAGTCCGGGATGAGGGCGGGCGGGAAGAAGTGGCCCATCCCGGGGTAGACGTGCAACTCCGCCCGGGGCATCGCCTCGGCGATGTCGACCGCGGCACACCAGTGCAGCACGTGGTCGTCGCGCCCGTGGATCACCGCCGTGGGCACGTCCACGGCCTTCAACGACTCCAGCCGCTCGGGCGCGCGCTTGAGCGCGCTCCACTGGCGCGGGGCGCCGTCCGGCGCATAGCGCCGCTCATAGGACTGCGTGATATAACGCCGCGTCTCGTCCTCGTACCACTGGCTCTCGCCCCAGATATCGCCGTCCGGCATGAACGCCCGATGGGCGGCCAGGGAACCCTCCAGCAACTCGTCCAGAGAGAACCGGGGCTGGGGCGAATTCAATTCCTCCCGCTCGCCGTGGAGGATATAGCGTTTGTCGCGTCCCGGAATCGAATAGAACAATCCCAGGCTGCGGACCCGCTCCGGGTTCCGGATCGCCAGCATCTGCGCGATCATCCCGCCCATCGACCGCCCGGCGACATGCGCCGACTCCAGTCCTACGTGGTCGAGCACGGCGACGACATCATCCGCGAAGTCCTCCAAGCCGTAGCCGCCATCAAGATCCTCCGGCCCGCCGAAGTGCGTGGACAGCCCGGCGTCCCGGTTGTCGAAGGCCACCACGAAGAACCCGGCCCCGACCAACTGCTCAATGAAGTCCGGTGCCCACCCCACCATCTGCGTGAATCCCCCCTCCACCAGCACAAGAGGGATATCGGAGGGCTTCCCGGAGGTCTCGTAGTAGAGCTCCCCTCCGGGAATGGGGGCATAGGCCATGGCGTGATTCCTCAACTCGATCCGAATGGCCCCAGCCTACGGTTCCCGCCCACACGACTCCTTGTCCGCCGAACACAGGACTTTCGCCCATCCTGTGCCCCCGCCACACCCGACGGGCGGCATGTACAGCGATCGGAGACCGATCAGTCGATGAGCCACCGAAGGAACACTGCGGTCACGTGGTGCTGGGGGACTCGACGCTCCGGACCGGAGGTCGACCGTTGGAGTCGAGCGTGTGAAGCATGGCCTCACGCAGGGCCTCGCGGTCGCTTCCCGGACGAAGGGCCTGGATCTTCGGTGTGTGAAGTGTGTGAGCGAGCCGCTCTCGTTGCTCGGGGGCGAGGTCATCGATCATCTGCTCGGCCAGGAGCATGGCGTGGTACTGCTCGAAGGCGCTACGGGGCTCGGTGATCGCGGACAGTGCGGCGTCGAAGTCGCGCAGGGACACGTCGGCCTGCATCAGGCCCAGCGCGGTGATGCGCTCCTCGTCCTTGCCACTGGTCAACCATCGGCGGACCTCCTCGGGTGCGAACGACCGAGCCGTGGCCAGGTCGCGGGCGCGTGCCATGATCCGCTCCAGCGAGCGGACACGATCGGGGCCGGAGGGTATGGTCGCCCGCGTCGAGCGGTAGTCGGTGAGGATCGGCCCGGCGGCTTCGAGGAGGGTGCGTGCCTCCTCACGCAGTTGGGCGGCGTCCGCGCTGTCTCCGCGCTCCTCGGCCTCTTCGGCCAACGCGTAACGGTCCGCGGCCGCCGCACGGAGCCGGAGGGTGGCGCCGCCGAACTCGAACCGTTCGACACGGTCCCCCAGCACCGCCAGCGCGAGGGCCACCCCGCTGAAAACGAGGAGCGCGGTCGCCCCGCCGCCGTTCTCCGTCACGAACACGGCCGCCGTCCCGGCGGCGAAGGCGACCCCGCCCAAAGACCACAGAACGATGCGCTGCCAGAGCCGGAGGAACTGCGGTTGCGGCGAAGACCCCACCTGAGGCTCCTTGATGTCAGGGGTGCTGGCGGAACGAACGATCGGCCCCCAGCGTATTCGTTCGGCCTTGACCAATGGCGAGCCGGCCTTTGACCGCCGTCGGTGGGGGAGCGGTCGGACAGCGAATCCGGCCCCGCCGACGGTGTGGCGCGGTGGCCGGGCACCGGCGACATCGAGGTCTTCGAAGCGGGAGGGGATCTGTTCAGGTGTGGGCCTACGGTCAGGGTCGTGGTCCCAGCAGTATTCCATCTGCTTGTGGTGCGTGAAGCCCCGCGGAGTAAGAGGTCTCGGCTGAAACGGCCGTATGCGACCTGCGGCGCCGTGTGACCTACGGGCCCGGCACCCACGTCCGGGTCGGGTACGTGGCTCCGAAGCAATCGAGAGGAGGCCCTCGCCGTGTGGCCGTGGAGACCGGGTCCGCATCCGGAAAACTCAGAGCGCCCCAGTGGGAGGGGTTCCACCAACCGCGAGCGGGCATCAAGGGAACGGCGATTCGCCCCCCCGCACAGGCGATCGACCGATGCCGGTCGGGTAACGGGACGGGGGAGCACACCAGGAGCACCTGGATACCCCAAGCCCCGGGCCGTGCGGTGGGTTCACCCCGCCCGGCCTGGGGCTTCGCCGCGGGCGGAGATGGCCGGCCATCGGATCAAAGGTCCCCTGGTCAAGCTTTCCTATATTGGGTTGGTTTTACTGAACGGCGCCTCTACGGGTTTACATGAGTGAGCCTTTTTCATCCTGCTTCTCGGAGCTGAAGGACCAGCACCGCGCGGGTGATCTGGCCGGCGCGTTGCGGGCAGCAGCGCAGGCGGCGCAGGATGTCCCACTGCTTGAGCCGGGCGATCGCGCGCTC
>NZ_JBJJBV010000115.1:0-20559 GCF_045446735.1 Nocardiopsis protaetiae | reverse complement strand
GTGCGCGGCGATCACCAACCACGTCCACCGATCGGCGGCCTCGGGCGAGCGCACCCGCGGGGCGGTCCAGCCCAGGGTCTGCTTGAACAGCCGGAAAGTGTGCTCCAGATCGAACCGGCGCAGGAACGCCCGCCAGATCAGGTCCACCTCCTCGGCATCGATCCCGGTGGCCGAGGACCACAACCACACCGGCTTGGGGGCCGCATCGCCGGGCAGACGCTCCACCACCAGACGAACCAGGGTGCCCTCCACGATCGGGAGCTCCCCATCGTGGTCCAGCCAGGGACCCCGGTGGGCAAGCCGGGGGTGCAGCCGCTCCCACGCCATCGCTTCGGCGGTGCCATAGCGGGCGGTATCAGTGCGGGTGGCCCGGTCGGGGGCGCCCCAGGTGGCCGGGTCGGCCAGAGTGAAAGGGTTCCCGTGGCGGCGGGGGCGGCCCGCGCAGGGGCCGGGCCGGTAGGGCGGGGCGGGCCGGGCCAGGACCCGGTCCGAGCGCAGGCGGCCGATCACCTGCACGGGCAGGTCGGCCAGGACGAACGCCAGGCGGCACACGTCGTAGCCGCTGTCGGCGACGATCCAGATGTCGGGATCGCCGGGGCGGTGGTGTCCGGCGGCGATCAGCCGGTCCACGACCTCGCGCAGTTGGGCGGCGGTGACGGCGATCGCGTCGTCGGCCGGCCCCAGGCGGATGGCGTCCAGAACCACCGTCCAGGACGTGCGGCCGCTCTCCAGGGCGGCCACCACGGAGTAGGGCCAGCCGGGGATGAGCCGGTGGGTGTTCCTGGCGCGGCCGTGGAGGTGGCAGAACAGCCGGTCGGGGCTGGTGGGCGCGTCCGGGCGCAGCCAGGGGGAGACGTCCACCGCGAGCACGATCCTCCCGTCGGCGGCCCGCGGCAGGGGCAGGGACGCCAGGGTGCGGCGCAGCCGGTCGGTGTGGATGCGGCCGTGGGTGAGGGCGTCGTACATGGCGCCGTGGCCGCGTCGGTGCTCGGGTGTCAGGGTCAGCTCGGCGGGGGAGGTGACGGGGCCGTCGGCGCACAGGATCGCGTCGCACAGCTCGAACAGGGCATCGGCGCGGCGGGGCAGGCAGGTGTGCAGGTCGGCGCGGAACCGGGACAAGGCGGACAACGGCTCGACGTGGGCGGGATCGTGCAGCAGACTCATGTTCGTGGCCTCGGGGTGGTGTCATCGGCGTGTCGACAGCGCACATGATCTCCCCGGGGCCGCTTCGTTGTCTGCTGAACGCCGAAATCCCCGCCCGGCTCAGCGAGCCGGCCGAGGGCACAGGTTAAATCTCAAGCTTAGGGCTAGTTCGCAATCCTCCTTTTCAGCAGCCGACCTTGGACCCTGGATCCGCGGGGACCGCACCGGTAGCGTCGTGCCATGAGAGCCGCGGTGCACGATCGGTACGGTCCCCCGGAAGTGGTGCGGATCGAGGACGTCCCCCGCCCCGAGACCGGTGACGGCGATCTGCTGGTCCGCGTGCACGCCACCACGGTGAACCGGACGGACTGCGCCTACCGGGCCGCCTATCCCTTCTTCGTCCGCAGCTTCACCGGCCTGGCGCGTCCGCGCCGGCGGGTGCTGGGGACCGAGTACGCCGGGGTGGTCGAGGAGGTCGGGGCGTCGGTCACCGGCTTCTCCCCCGGCGACCGGGTCTTCGGGTACAACGAGGGGGCCTTCGGCGCCCACGCCGAGTACCTGGCGGTCCCCGCGTCGGGGATGGTCGCGCAGATCCCGGAGGGGGTGCCGTTCGCGACGGCGGCCTGTGCGACCGAGGGCGCCCACTACGCGCTGTCGGCGGCCCGGTGGCTCCGGGTCGTGGCGGGCGACCGGGTGTTCGTGCACGGGGCGACGGGGGCGATCGGGTCGGCGGCGGTGCAGTTGTTGAAGGCGCTGGGGGCCGAGGTCACCGCGACGGCGCCGACCGCGCACGTGGACACCGTCCGCGGCCTGGGCGCCGACCGGGTCGTCGATTTCGAGGCCGGGGACTTCACGGCGGGCGGGCAGACCTACGACGTCGTCCTCGACGCGGTCGGCAAGAGCACGTACGGGGAGTGCAGGCGGCTGCTCACGCCCACGGGCCGGTTCGCGTCCTCGGACGTGGGCCCGTACTGGCAGAACACGGCGCTGGCACTGACGACCCCGTGGTTGCCGGGACGGACGGTGCGCTTCCCGGTCCCCTCCCAGGACCAGGAGATGGTCCGCTGGTTCGCCGACCTGCTGGCCACCGGGGGGTTCCGGCCGCTGGTGGACCGGCACTACCCGCTGGAGCGGATCGTGGAGGCGTACGAGTTCGTGGAGACGGGGCGGAAGGTCGGGAACGTGGTGATCGACGTCGTGGAGCCCGGAACGGGGTGACCGGCGGGGGCCGGGCGGTCGGCGCGGGGCTGTTCGGGCCGCACGTCGCCGCTCGGGGCCCTCGGGCCGCCCGGGACCGCACCGCACCGACCGCACGGGATCACCCGTGGCCGCCCGGGGGTGCGGACCCCGAGCGGCCCGGGCTCAGGAGCGGCCGCTGTACGCGGCGGAGTTGGCGTAGGTGGTGCCGCCCTTGACCACCGAGGCGACCACCGTGACCGCGACGTTCTCCGCGATGTTGTTCGACTTGCTCGCGGTGTAGGGGGCGTTGTGCCCGGAGGTCGTCGCCGTGGCGATGAGGCTGCCGTTGCGGTAGACGCGCCCGGTGATGCCGTAACCGTCGGCGCGGGCGTCCTGCGCGTACACGGTGTCGCCCTTCAGGTTCTGCCAGGGGTCGGAGTTCCAGAAGACCTGCCCGGCGTAGTGGCCGTCGATGTAAACGGCGATATAGCGATCGCCGGTGGGCCCCATTCCTTCGGTGTCGAACCTGATGTGCGGCGCGGCGGCCGCCTGCGGTCCGGCCACGGCGAGGCCGTCCGCTTGGGCGGGGGTACTGGCGATGGCGACCAGGGAGGCCGTGAGCGCCACGGCGATGGAGAACGCCCATGAACGGCGAAGACGCGATCTCATGTTTTCCTTTTCTTGGCGAATGCCCGAAGGCGGCTCACCGTAACAAAGCCACCTACATGCACCCAAATCCCCACTCCGGGGATCCGGGGAGCCCGAATGCAGCCGACACAGACCATTCCGGTCAGACCCGGGCCGCGGCATGGGACAAAGAAATCCCTGCACAGAACCCCTGACCGGACCGTGTTCCGGACGCATTCGGAAGCGAGCCCCCGGACAATCACGCTGTGCGACCTTCGCGTCGCGATTCCCGGATGGACGCGGCATCGCCGCATTTCAGGGACGCATTCCAAGGCCGACGGGATACGTGACGCGGCCCTCCCGATTTCTTCACAGGAAACACATGATCCCCCCCGGGGCGGCGGTCCCGGACTTTGACAGCAATGTTGTCAATGCATACTTTGGGCGGCATGGGCGGACCCCGCTGGACCACGGACGACATCCCCGACCAGGCCGGGCGGACGGCCGTCGTCACGGGCGGCAACACCGGCCTCGGGCTGCGGACCGCCGCGGCGCTGGCGGAGAAGGGCGCCCGGGTCGTGCTCGCCGTGCGCGACCCGGCCAAGGGCACGAGGGCCGCCGAGCGGATCACCGCGCGGGCCCCGGGGGCGAACGTGCGGGTGCAGCGGCTCGACCTGGGGTCGCTGGCCTCGGTCCGCGCCGCGGCGGGCGAACTGCGCGACGCCCACGAGCGCATCGACCTGCTGGTCAACAACGCCGGTGTGATGTGGACGCCGGAGTCCAGGACCGCGGACGGGTTCGAGCTCCAGTTCGGCACGAACCATCTGGGGCACTTCGCCCTCACCGGGCTGCTGCTCGACCGCCTGGCGGCGGTGCCGGGGCGCGGGTGGTGACCGTCAGCAGTACGGCCCACCGGATGGGGGCCGCGATCGACTTCGCGGATCTGGACCACGAACGCCGGTACAGCAGGAGCGGGGCCTACGGGCGGTCCAAGCTGGCGAACCTGCTGTTCGCGTACGAGCTCCAGCGCCGCCTGTCGGCGGGCGGGCACGACACCGCCTCCCTGGCCGCGCACCCGGGCGGGAGCACGACGGGGCTGAGCCGGGACTTCCACCCGGCGGTGCGGCTGCTGTTCGACGGCGTCTTCGTGCCGCTGCTGGGGCAGACGCCCGAAGACGGCGCCCTGCCGACCCTGCGCGCCGCGACCGACCCCGGGGCGGTGGGCGGCACGTTCTACGGCCCCGGCGGGATCACCGGGATGCGGGGCGCGCCGAAGGTCGTGCGCTCCGGCGCGAGGTCGTACGACCGGGAGGCGCAGCGCCGGCTGTGGGAGGTCTCGGAGGAGCTGACCGGCGTCACCTACCCCGTGTGATCTCCCGCCCGCGCGGGGATGGGGCAGAGGTGAGAGCCGGGTCGAACGGCCGGCCTCCGGGCCGAGGGCCCGGAAGACCGGAAGATGTGTCCCCGCAGGTGAGAGGCCGAGTCGGCCACGGGTGCCATGTCACGTGGCGGGGAGTTCCCCTTCTCGTCCCGGCCCCCGCGTGTGCGGGGACGCGGCGAGGGTGCGGGCCGCGTCGCGCAGGCTCGGCCGCCGGGTGGCGCCGTCCAGGCGGCGGGCGGCCTCGGTGAGCATCCGCTCGACGCGCACCGAGGACACCTCGCCCAGGCGCGGCAGCACCTCGTGCACCAGCACCGTTTCGGCCTCGCTCCAGGCCCGGGCCCGGGCCAGCGCCCACAGCAGGCTCGCCCGGGCCACGAACGCGGCGCGGGCGTACCCCGGCCGGTCGGTGGCGGCGGCGAACCGCTCGACGGCCCCGGCCCGGTCCCCGGTGTCGGTGTGGATCATGGCGTGGTGCCAGGCGATCTCGGCCTCGTTCAGCCACCAGGCCCAGGCCGGGTCGCCCTCGCGCGGCCCGTCCAGGTGGCGGCTGTGCGTCAGGCGGATCAGGTCCAGGGCGCGTCTGCGTTCGCCGAGCTGCGCGGCGGCCCGCGCCGCCCGCAGGGTGAAGAGGGTGCGCACGCTGCCGCGGGTCTGCGCCAGCAGGGTGTCGCAGAGGTGCGCGGCCTCGGTCGGCCGGTGGACGTGGACGTCCTGCATGGCGAGCTGGGCGAGCACGAAGTGCTCCATCGAGCGGTCCCCGGCGGCGCGCGCCAGCCGCAGCGCCTCCAGGCTCATCCGCCGGGACAGGTGCTGGTGCTCGGCGTCGAAGGCGATCCACCCGGCGACCTGGTGGGCCTCGGCGGCGGCCGCGCACAGGTCCCGGTCGTCCTCGCCCGCGTGGCGTGCCGCCCGGCGGGCGGTGCGGGCCGCCGCGGCGGCGTCGGCGACCAGGTGCCGGGCGCCGATGCGGGTGTCCAGGGCGATGAGGCGGGCGGTGGCGGCACGTGTTCGCGCGACCGGGTCCGGGCCGTCGTCCCGTTCCTGGGGGAAGGGGCGGAGGGAACGGTGTTCTCCGCCGCGGCGCGGGGTCGAGGAGGGGGCCATGGCGCCATTCTCGCCGGGCGCCCGGGATCGGGTTCCGGGGGTCGGACACCGGACATCGGGCGCCGGGTGGGTGCCGGGGTTCGGGTGCTGTGCGCAGAGCGCCCGGCACCCGGGGACGAACGCCGGGTGCAGGGCGCCAGGGATCGCACACCAGACGCCGGGTGCGGGTGCCGAGGCGGCCCCCGGGACGCCATCCCGGGGCCGGGCCCGGGGTACCGGGCGCCGCCCCGGTCCCGGGGCGGCGGTCAGGCGGCGGGGATGGCCGTCCGGGTGAGCCGCTCGGACTCCCGCCAGACCCGCTCGGCCTCCTCGGTGCCGCGCAGGGGCGGGTAGAGCTTCTGCTCCGCGGGCGGGCCGCCCAGGTCGCCGGGGCCGCTAGGTCCGTAGAGCGCCCCGGGCTCGGCGGCCGGGTCGGTCGCGGCCATGAGGGCCGGGAGCTTCGCGGTCTCCACCGTGCCCAGGAGGATGCCGCGGGCGGACAGGAACCGGATCATCCGCACGCCCACCGTGTCCCGGTCGCGGCCGACCTCGGGGCGGGCGGCGAGCAGGCTGGTCGGCGCCACCCCGGGGTGGGACAGGTTGCTGGTGATGCCCCATCCGTGGGCCCGGCTGCGCCGCTCCAGTTCGAGGCCGAAGAGCCCGAACGCGATCTTCGACTGGCGGTAGGCGCGCATGCCGTCGTAGGAACGTTCCCAGTTCAGGTCGTCCCAGTTGATGGCGCCGCGCTTGGCGGCGATGCTGACCTGCGAGGTGACGCGGGCGCGGCCCTCGCGCAGCAGCGGGAGGAGGTGGCCCACGAGCGCGAAGTGGCCGAGGTGGTTGGTGCCGAACTGGAGCTCGAAGCCGTCCGCCGTGGTCTGCCGGTCGGGCGGGGTCATCACCCCCGCGTTGTTGATGAGCAGGTGGATCGGGCGGCCTTCGGCGCGGAGCGTGTCCCCGAGGGCCGCGACCGAGTCGAGCGAGGAGAGGTCGAGGATGCGCAGGGAGACCTGCGCGTTCGGGTGGTTCCGGCGGATCCTCGCGACGGCGTCCGCGCCCTTGCGGGGGTTGCGGACGGGCAGGAGGACCTCGGCACCGGCCGCGGCCAGGCGTTCGGCCATGCCCAGGCCCATGCCGTCGCTCGCGCCGGTGACCAGGGCGAGCTTTCCGGTGAGGTCGGGGACGGTGATGTCGATGCTGTCGCGGGACATGGTGCGGCTCCTCGTGTCGTCTGGGATCCACGATCGGCGAAGCCCCGGAACGCATCCAGGGACTCCCGATCCGAGGCTGTTCCGGACTTTTCCGGACAGGAAGGGGGGATCGGCGGTCCGTGGCTACCACCGCGCGGGGAAGGTAGACACGGAGCAGGACCTGGAGGCGGGAGCCGGGAAGAGGGCGGGGCGTGATGGATCGCAGCGGACTGGCGGAGTTCCTCCGGCACCGGCGGGAGGCGCTGCAACCCGAGGACGTCGGCATGCCGCGCGGGCGGCGGCGCCGGACCAGGGGGCTGCGGCGCGAGGAGGTCGCGGTGCTGTGCCACATGTCGACCGACTACTACTCGCGGCTCGAACAGGAGCGCGGGCCGCAGCCGTCGCACCAGATGCTCGCGTCGATCGCGCAGGGGCTGCACCTGTCGCTCGACGAGCGGGACCACCTGTTCCGCCTCGCGGGGCAGAACCCGCCGGTGCGCGGGGCGGACGGTGAGCACGTCGGGCCGGGGCTGCTGCGGATCCTGGACCGGCTGGACGACACCCCGGCGGAGATCATCACCGAGCTCGGGGAGACGCTGCGGCAGAGCCCGATGGGGGTGGCGCTGACCGGGGACACGACCCTGTTCACGGGGCCCGAGCGCAGCATCGGCTACCGGTGGTTCACCGACCCGGCCGCGCGGTCGCTGTACGCACCGGAGCAGCACGCGTTCCTCACACGGATGTACGCGTCGGGGCTGCGGCAGGTCGTCACCCTGCGGGGGCCGGGATCGCGGGCCGCGCACCTCGCCGACCTGCTGCTGGAGCGGAGCGAGGAGTTCCGGCGGGTGTGGGAGGAGCACGAGGTGGGGGTGCGGCCGAACGAGGTCAAGCACTTCGTGCACCCGGAGGTCGGTGCGCTGGAGCTGAACTGCCAGCGGCTGGTCGACCCGGACCAGGCGCAGTCGCTGCTCGTCTACACGGCCGTTCCGGGGAGTGAGAGCCACGAGAAGCTGCAACTGTTGTCGGTGATCGGGGCCCAGTCCCTGCGCTGAGGACGGGCGGGCGGCGCAAAAGCCGCATCCGGTCGGATTGCCGCTACTCTTGCGTCGCCACGAACGGTCGGGGCGTGTTCGAGAAAGCTGAGCGATATGAGCGGTCTTGGAAAGTGGAGCCTCGGTCTCGGTGCCGGGCTCCTGGTCGTGGCGGTGCTCTGCTCGGTGCTGGACCTGATCCCGGTCTCGGTGATCACCGGCATCCTGGGGCTGATCGGGGTCGGCATGGCGGGCTACGACGCGCTCTACAACTGGCTCCAACGAATCGACCTGCGCCGCCGGGGAGCCGCCGCCCAGGCGCGGAGAAACGGGGAAGGCCGTTGAACGCCGTGGCGGACCGGGTGATGCGACGCCGGGTGGGTCGACCGCTTTCGGCCCTCGCGATGACAGCGCTGGTGATGGTGTCCGCCGCGGCGTGCTCGTCCGGCGAGGCCGCGTGCGAGGAGGCGTACACCGAGGCGACGATGTCGGTCGCGGGTGTGGTCTCGGCGGAGTTCGAGTGCAGCAATAACTTCGGCGGCGGCTGGCAGCGCGCCGACGTGGTGATCGAGGCGGCCTCCGAGGAGGAGGCCGTCACGGTGATGGACGGGGTGTTGCAGGCCTTGGCGGGATCGCCGGGCCTTGAGGACGCCTGGGCGACCCCGCAGGGGTACGCGACCGAGGACGGGTCGATCACCGTCGGCCCGAACGCCTTGGGGTTCAACGGCCCGCCGAACATCGGCGAGGTGCGTGAGCACTACGGCATCACGCCGGAGTGACGCCGACCGGCAACAGCGATCCATTTCCGCCGTTCACGGCACCGATGGTGGGGACATAAAAGACAAATCGTCGAACCATTGCAACGGTCGACCCCGCCGAGCACCCGAGCCCAATCCTGAGAATGTTTCACCTAAGCAATTCACAGAATGGACCCGTGCCCACAAACGCACCATTACCATGTGACTGGTGACGCCCAAGCGCAAGAAGCAACGAAACCACTCCGCGCCTCGTACAGGTCCACAGCCGACCGATGCCCATGAGGTCGTGCTGTACCGAGCCCAGGACGGAACGTTTCCCGCCGATATTTACCTGGACTCCGTACCGGCGACCATCCGAGCCCGCATCCGCAACGTGGCGATTCAGGTCGCCGAAGCCCCACCGTCCAGGTTCGTGGGCGGTGGGATGTGGGAGGCCATGCACGGCTCCATGACAGGGTGGTTCGAGATCCGGGTGGATGGCACGCCGCGCCGCACGCATTATCGGATGTTCTGTCTGCTCGACTACAAGGCCGAAGGCCAGGAGAAACCCTTGCTCGTCCTTGTCGATGGGCGCACAAAGCAACCCCGGACGATACTCTCGGAAGCCGAGTACGATTCCGTGCGCGCCCTTGGCGAGGATTACTTCAGCAAACAGCCTCGACCGATCGGATAACGCACGCGGGGAACCACGCAACAGATGCCTTTAAGGGGCAACCGGTCGCTTGCTCGCGATTCCCTGGATCATCGGCTCGGTGATGTCCTGCAACTCCTCGGGGGTCATCGGCTGCAACACGACCTTCAGGCCGAGCGCGGCGGCGACCTCGGCGAGCGTTCCGAGCGTCGGGTTCACGCTGGAGGCCGACAGCAGACGGCGCACCACCGCAGCGTCGGAGCCGATGGCGCGAGCCAGCGCGGCCTTGCTCATGCCGGCCGCGACCCGCTCGTCGTCAATGGTGTTGATGATCGAGTCGATGGTGCGGACACGGACCGACTCGGCGGCGAACTCACGCGCGTACTCCGGGTCGTCCAGGTCGCGTTCATGACCGTCCCAGAAGGCACTACGCATGATGAGCCCCCACTCGCCTTCCCACGCCGGACCGCAACAAATTGAGCGTAACATAAATGATACGGTCCGGCGAGGTTCGCGAGCACCACGGCATCACGTCGGAGTGACGCCGACCGGCGGCGATGGGGCCTCCAGGACGAAGAAGAGGAAGCCCAGCCGGGTCGACAAGGCGTGGAAGTCGTCGGGGAACAGCTCACGGGCGGCCGGGTCGGGCTGCGGTTCGCTGATGGTGGCGAGGCGGAAACCGGCGGCGCTGAAGGCGTCGGTCATCGCGTGCAGCGGTCGGCGCCAGAACGTCAGCCGGACGGAACGCCCGCCGAACGTGAACTCGTCGGTGTAGCTGGTGGTCGCGGAGTAGTCGGGGCGGGGGTTCTGGATCACGTAGTCCACGAACGGGTGCTGGACCGAGACGATCAGTCGACCGCCGGGCCTGAGCACGCGCCGCATCTCGGCCAGGGGCGGACCCCAGTCCCGGAGGTAGTGGAGGACCAGCGACGCGACCACGTCGTCGAACGTGTCGTCGGCGAACGGCAGGGGGTCGTGCAGGTCCACCACGCGCAGGTCGGCGCCGTCGCCGAGCCGCCGCCGGGCCAGCGCCAGCATCCCGGCGCTGGCGTCGATGCCGGTGACGTCGGCGCCCCGGTCGCGGAGCGCGGAGGCCAGGGGTCCCGCGCCGCAACCGGCGTCGAGGATTCGGCGGCCGCTCACGTCCCCGGCGAGGGCCAGCATCGCGGGGCGTTCGTAGTAGGCGTTCTGGAGGTTGTTCTCGTTCTCCGCCGCATACGCCTCGGCGAAGCCGTCGTAGTCGTTCGCCGAGGCGACGGCCGGGGCCGGGGCTGCGGATCGGTCGAGGGGCTGGGACGTGTCGGTGGCTCGTTCCATCGCCGGAGCCTAGCGCGCATCTGAGCCGCTGGGGCCCTGGCCCCGGTTCGAGCGGGCCAGGGTAGTTGAGCCGCCCATCCCCGCATGCGCGGGGCTCAGTACATCCCCTATGTCGGCTACATCAGCACCGGACCATCCCCGCGTGCGCGGGGCTCGGGACTGCGAGGTCTCCCCGGCCCACCGCACCCACGGTCCATCCCCGCGTGCGCGGGGCTCGGACTTAATGACCTGCATAAACGCAGGGCGTTATCTCCGCGTTATGTGACCTCTCGGTGGGACAGGGCCTGCGCCAACAGTGGCATATGGGCGGGAGAGGGCTCAAGAGCATGGCCGGGCTGGTGGTGGGGGCGCATGTGAGGGCGGGGCGATGAGTTTTGGGGGTGGTGGGGGTCGGAACGGGTGGAACTGGAAGGCGTATGGGAGGGAGCGCTCATGGGTGCGGGTGGGGTTGTTGTGAGTCTGCCGATCGCGGATCGGGGGCGGGCGATGGCGTTCTATCGGGAGGTGTTCGGGTTCGCGGCGGTGGGCGAGCCTGCCGAGGACGGGGTGCCGGAGCCGCTGCAATTCGAGATCGGGGAGGGGACGCGGCTGATGCTCGTGCCTGCGGGAGGGTTCGGGTGGGTGCTGGGTGAGGGGCGGGCGGTGGCGGCGCCAGGGTCGCATGAGGTGCTGCTGGGGTTTGCGGTCGACGAGCCCGGGGCGGTTGACGAGGTGATCGAGCGGGCGCGGCGGGCTGGGGGTGAGGTCGTCACGGAGCCCGGGCAGCGGCCGTGGGGTTATGCCGGTGTCTGCGCGGACCTGGACGGGCATTTGTGGCAGGTGATCGTCGCCGTGGCCGAGGAGGAATGAGGGTTCGGGGTGGAGACCGCCCCTCGCGGCCTCCACCCCGGGTTCGGGTTACGGGCGGGGCCGGGGTACGGCGTGTGGCGTCGCGTGTTGGCGGAGGCGGTCTTCGAGTTGGTCCGGGGTGGGTTCGACGTGAGTGCGCCATGGGGCGGCGGGGTCGCGGTGGACCGCGACCCAGAGCGCGCCGGTCCAGGCGATGCGGTGGGTGGTGCCCCAGGCCTCGCGCAGGTGGGCGAGCGCGGTTTCCGGGGGCTGCCAGGTCCAGCCGGTGGGGTCCTCGTGGTCGCCCGGGTGGTCGGCGTCGAGCACGCAGGTGCGGCGGGAGCCGTTGCGGTTGAGTGCGGCCTGCCCGCACAGCGGCGGGATCACCCCGCATCCCCGGTGCGGGGGTGGGGCAGGCAGGTGTAGGTGACCGGATGGGCCTCCACGGCGGCGTCCAACAGTGCGAGGGCCTCGACGGGGTCGCCGGTGGTGCGGACGTGCTCGACCGCCGCGCAGACGGCGGCGATGCGGTGCCCGAGAAGGGTGGCTCGGGTGATTTCGTCGTCCGGGGTGGCGGCGGGCGGCAGGGCCAGGATGTCGCCGATGGCCTCGAACAGGTCCGCGATGCTGATATCTCCGACGAGCATGCTCACCTCACCCCCTTCGTCAGGTAGGTGCGGATCGCCAGGGCGAGGGGTGCCAGGTCCCCGGCCGGGTGGGAGACGTAGGCACGAACCCGGGAAGCGCAGCGCCGGATCCGGGGCCACCGCCGGGGCTGTCGGGCCGGGGCGGGAGCGGAAGATGACGCGGTTATAGCGAACGATCGTTCGCTATCGGTGGCGGCCGGAGCGGCGACCGGGACACTGGCCGAGACCACCGCCGGGGCGGAAACAGCGGACGGCGCGGATTTAGCGAACGGGCATTCAATATCGGTGGTGGTCGCGTCCGAGGTCCGGGCGCTGGCCGGGGCCGCCGCCGGAGTGGGGGCAGCGGGTGATGCGGTGATAGCGAACGGTCGTTCGGTATCGGTGGTGGCTGTGATCCGGGCCAGAGCATCGGCCGAGGCCACTGCCGGGGCGGGGTGGGTGTAGCCCGCCAGGGTCAGGTGGACCGGGGCCTCGGGGCGGTGATGGCGGCCCCGCCCCGGGAGCAGGTGGAGGGGTTCGCCGCCGATGAGGGGACGGGTCCAGCCCGCGAGGTCGGGGCGGAGGGGGATGACCCGGCCGGGGGCGAGGCCGCCGACCTTGGCCGGTCGGGGCGAGGGCGAGGGGTCGTGTCGGAGCGGGGTCCGGCGGGCCGGGGTCGGTCGGGTGAACTGCGGGGAGAACTCCGGGGACAGGAGGTCGCCGCCGTGTCCGCCCCCGTGGTTGAGCCCGAATGCTGCGCTTGTTGCGATTTGGCGAACGGTCGTCAGTTCGGCCGGCCGCAGGTGCCGCACCCCCGTCCGCCCCCTCACCACCGTGGACGTGTTCGGTTCCGCCCCCGGAGGGGCGTGCTTTCCGGCGATACACTGCATTCCGTCTCTCCTCGATGGGTCTAGTCGATCTGAGTGGGGACACGCGCCCTGGAGCCGCTGCCTTCGGTCCAGGGCGCTTCACTTTTTTGCATCCAGTCGTCTGCCGACGACCTCGTGCGCATGCATGGCTCGGCAGGTCCGTGACCGCCTGTCACCATCTGACCTCCACCTTGCAAGCAGTTTTCTGTTTGGTCCACGAAAATCGCCCTAGTCGGTTACTTTCATATAGAAGGCGATTGCCCTCGATAATCGCTCGATATTGGCGGTGGCCGTGGAAGACTTGAGTCCTGCCCGCAAACGCTTCGGCCTGATGTTGCGCAAGTACCGCCTCCAAGCAGGTATGACGCAACAGGAGCTGGCGAAGGGAGCACAGGTAGCTCAGAGCACACTGAGTGATCTGGAGCAAGGGAAGAAAGGGACAAGACGCGACCATGTAGCACGTATCGACAAGGCGCTTATCGCTCACGATGCCCTTGTCAATGCCTGGGACCTGGCGTTCTCCCCATCCGGTATGACCTCGTACTTTCGCGAGGTGGCAGAGGCGGAACAGGTCGCAGTGTCCATCCGGCAGTACGCGCTCGGGCTGATCCCCGGCTTGGTCCAGGCAGAAGCGTATGCTCGCGAGGTCAGCAAGCTTGCGCTGCCGCAGGAGAAGCCGGAGGTCATCGAGGAGATCGTGACCACACGTGTACGACGCCAAGAGATCTTGAACCGGGAACACCCTCCAGTGATCACCGTGCTCTTGGATGAGATCGTCCTCTTGCGCAGGTTCAAGCAATCAGAGGTCATGAAGTCGCAGGTAGAGCACTTGCTCGACCTATCTCATCGGGACAGGGTCACCATCCAGGTCGTTCCCATGGACACCGAAGGGCATCCTGGCCTGGGGGGAGACTTCAAGCTGATTGCTGTACCCGGCAGCAGCGATATCGTCTATGTCGAGGGACACAACGCGGGTATGTCCCTCAAGGAACCCGAGATCGTGAACGGCTATGACCGGATCTTCGCGGAGCTGCGCAGCGCTGCTCTCCCCGTTCCCGCGTCGCGATCTCGGCTGGAACAGATTCGAGGCAGCATCCGATGATGAGCGAAAGCTGGCAGAAGTCCAGCTACAGCAATGGCCACGGCGGCGACTGCATTGAGACACGACGTGATGAGGCCCAGATCCTGGTCCGCGACACCCAGAACCGTGAACTGGGCCACCTCGGGTTCACCGCTGAGGAGTGGGCCGGGCTTCTCGGAGCTCTCACGGCGAAGTAGCCGCAGCCCTAGCAAGTGGCCCCGCCAAGAGAGATTTGGCGGGGCCACTCTCATCTTCTGGCACAAGATGTCCTTGGCAAGGATGCATGACCGCATCTGGCCATGGGCAGAGTGAGCACACGCGTTCACTGGGGGTAGTCAATCGGGAGGTGCACACAGACCAGGAGGGCTCGCATGCTGGCGGAGCAAGTACTCAACTTCCGGAAGAGCAGCTACAGCGCAGGCTCAGAGAACTGCGTGGAGGTGGCAGAGATGCTGTTCCGGAAGAGCAGTTACAGCGCTGGAACGGACAACTGTGTGGAGGTGGCAGAGGTGCCGTTCCACAAGAGCAGTTACAGCAACGGAGGCGGCGGGCAGTGCGTGGAGGTAGCCGAGGGGAGCACCGGCGCCGCCGTGCGGGACTCCAAGCACCCTGACCTCGGGCACCTCTCCTTCCCATCCGGGGAGTGGACCACGCTCCTCCACACCCTCGGGACGGCATAGCGCCTGGTGTGCGTGCCGGGAGCGAGCGCTACAGTGGCCGCTCAACGACAGCGACCAGCAGGAGTCCCCCATGCGGATATGGCTGATCTTCGGATTCTTCACCGCGATCCTCACGGCGGCGACGGTCATCCTCCTCATCGCGGCCCGGACCGACCCCGTCGCCGGGTGGATCGCGCTCGGCATGTTCTGCGGCGCCCTCCTCTTCGGCAGCATCACCTGGCTGATCGCACGCAGCGAGATGGCCAACCGCCGCTTCGACCGCTCTGGCCCCATCGCCCCCGGCGCGAACCTCCCCCTGGGCACCCGCTGGAACTTCGAGCAGTACGCCCAGGCCCTCGCCACCGAGGTCTCCGCCCAGGGCGGCCTCGTCTACACCGACCCCAAGCGCGAGACCATCCGCGTCATGTTCGACCCCGCCGCCTCGATCCGCCTGGTCACGCGCTTCGAGCACAGCACCGACACCTCCCCCGGCGGAGTGCGCCGCAGCTGGCAGGGACTCTTCCTCCGGGTCAAGGCCACCCCCGGCAACCGCCCTCGTGTGAACGTCATCGACGCCACGGTCGGCGCCCGCTTCGACGACTCCAATCGCCTCGTCCCCGTCTGGAACCCCGGCTGGGGTTCCGACCGGACCACCGCACGGGCCATCGCCCAGGCGAACGCGGGCCGCAGCTCCACGGGCATCAGCCTGAGCACCCGGCAGTTCGAGCCCCTGGCACTGGCCCTGGCCGCCGAAGCGGGCTGGATCGACCGCTCCGAGGTTCCCGCCCAGCCGTCGCCGGAACCGTCGCCCTCCCCCACCCCGCCGCCGCCGATGTCGGCGCAGGACGTGCAGGCCAAGCTCGCCGCCGACTCCCGCATGGCCTTCCGGATCTTCTACTTCATCGGCGGCGGCGTCCTCGCCGCCTGTGTCATCGCCACCATCATCGGCCTCGCCTCCGGCATGCCCTGGTGGGTCTCGTTCATCATCATCGGCAGCGGCCTGTTCTTCTGCCTCGTCTTCACCCTCCCCGTCATGTTCCTCCAGCGGGCCGACGCGAGAACCGGGCGGCGCCACCCGCGCCCTCCCCTGTCCTGAGTCCTGGGCTTCTCCGTGTCGGGATGTCACACGCTCCGGAGCACCGGTGTCCTGTGATCGACCCACCGAAAAACGGAGGAGAGATCATGACCGCCCGCACCAAGGTCGTCGTCATCGGCGGCGGTTACTCCGGCGTCCTCGCCGCCAACCGCCTCACCCAGCGCACCGACCTCACCATCACCCTGGTCAACCCGCGCGCCACGTTCGTCGACCGCATCCGCCTGCACCAGTTCGCCGCCGACACCCACGAGGCCGTCGCCGACTACGCCGACGTCCTTTCTTCGAACGTGAACCTAGTGGTCGACACGGCCACGCGGATCGACGCCGAGACCCGCACCGTCGAACTGGCCGGTGGCGACACCCTCGCCTTCGACCACCTCATCTACGCCGTCGGCAGCTCCAGCGCCGCACCCACCGTCCCCGGCGCCGCCGAGTTCGCGCACCCCCTCGCCAGCCTGGAGGAGGCCCGCGCCCTGAAGGCGGCCCTGGACGCCGTTTCACCGACCGCTCCCGTGACGGTCGTCGGCGGCGGCCCCACCGGTATCGAGGCCGCCTCCGAACTGGCCGAGGCCACCGGGCACCCCGTCACCCTGGTCTGCGGCGGCGTCCTCGGTCCTTACCTGCACCCGCGCGGCCGCCGTTCGGTGGCCAGGACCCTGGGCACCCTGGGCGTCACCGTCGTCGACGGCCCCGGAACCCGGGTGACCGCCGTGACCGCATCAACAGTCCGCCTCGCCGACGGCCGGGAGCTGCCCAGCGCGGTCACCGTCTGGGCCGCCGGCTTCTCGGTCCCGCCGCTAGCCCGCGACAGCGGTCTGAGCACCGACGCCGAGGGCCGCCTGCTCACCGACGAGACCTTCACCAGCCTCGATACCCCGCACATCGTCGCCACCGGCGACGCCGCCGCCCCGTCGGGTCTCCCCGTCCGGATGAGCTGCCAGGCCGCCGTCCAGTCCGGCCCGCAGGCCGCCGACACCGTGCTGGCCCGCATCGCCGAACGCGACCCCGCCCCGCTGAACATCCTGTTCGCCGCCCAGTGCATCAGCCTCGGCCGCCGCACCGGCATCTTCCAGATCGCCCACCGCAACGACGTCGCCCGCGGCGTCCACATCTCCGGCGTCGCCGGGGGAAGGATCAAGGAGTACATCTGCCGGGGCATCGTCGAGCAGCTGGCCAAGGAGGCCGAACGCCCCGGCGCGCGCCGTACCCTGCGGATCACCGACGGCGGCCACCGGGAGCGGCTGCTCCGGCGGCGTTCCGACGCCATCGCACCGCTGAAGGGCTAGGACCATGCACGACACCGACGGTGGACGGCAGGCCGATCCGGCGACGGAGGCCTTCGTCTCCCACCGCAACCTGCTGTTCACCGTCGCCTACGAGATGCTCGGCTCCGCCGCAGACGCCGAGGACGTCCTCCAGGAGACCTGGCTGCGCTGGGCCGAGGTCGACCACGCCCGGGTGCGCGAACCGCGCGCCTACCTGGTCCGGATCACCACCCGCCAGTCCCTGAACCGCCTGCGCACCCTCAAGCGCCGCCGCGAGTCCTACGTCGGCAACTGGCTGCCCGAACCGCTCCTCACCGCACCGGACGTGGCCGAGGACGTCGAGCTCGCCGAGAGCGTGTCCATGGCGCTCATGCTGGTCCTGGAAACGCTCTCCCCCACCGAACGCGCCGTGTTCGTGCTGCGGGAGGCCTTCGGGTTCGGCTACGACGAGATCGCCGCCGCCGTCGACAAGACTCCTGCGGCGGTCCGCCAGATCGCCCACCGGGCCCGGCGCCACGTGGACGCCCGCCGCCCGCGCGAGACGGTCTCGCCCGACCAGGGCCGGGCGGTGCTGGACTCGTTCCGCCGCGCCTTCGAGACCGGGGACCTACAGAGCCTGCTGGACGTGCTCGCCCCCGACGTCGTCCTCATGGGCGACGGCGGCGGCATCAAGCAGGCGGTGCCGAACCCGATCATGGGCGCCGAGCGGGTGGTCCGGCTGTTCGTGGGCGGCCTGCGCAAGACGGGGGTCGCGATCTCCTCCGCGTTCACCGTGGTCAACGGCCACCCCGCGCTCGCCATCAGCGTGAACGGGGAGTTCGACGGGATCATGGCGGCCCGGGTGGAGGACGGCCTCATCACCGGCCTCTACTACGTCCGCAACCCGGAGAAGCTGACCCGCCTGGACGCCGAGACCGCGCTCACCCTGCGCTGAGCGCCGCCCCGGCCCTCGCACCCGGCCCCGGCCCGGCCCGGACCACCGGGGTCCGGCCCGGTTCCGGGCATGAGAACACCCCGGGGTCATCCCCATAACCCCGGGGTGCACGTTCCCATCGGCTCACGACGGTCCGGTGCGCGGGCGCGCGGGGTTCGCGGTTCCGCGCGCCCACCGGTCCGGTCGCAGAGGTCTCCCCAGACCTCAGCCTTCGGGCAGGGCCAGCGGCGCGAGTTCGTCGAACTCGTCGCCCGGCCCCGGGTTCGTCGGGTCGGTGGCACCACCCAGGTGGTGCATCACCCCCCACACTGCGTTGAGCGCCGTCTGCACCGCGCCCTCGGCCCAGCCGGCCGTCCAGGACACGTCGTCGCCCGCCAGGAACAGGCCGCGGTACTCCTCCGGCAGCGAGTCCTGCGCGAAGTGCGTGAACAGGCGCCGCTGGTACCGGTAGTGCCCCGGCAGGTTGGCCTTGAAGGCGCCCATGAAGTAGGGCTCGTCCTCCCACGACACCGTGACCGGGTCGCCGGTGATGTGCGAGCGGATGTCCACGCCCGGGTACACCTTGGCGAGCGAGGCCAGCATGACCTCAAGGCGCTCGTTCGGGGACAGCGGCAGCCACTTCAGCGAGTCGTCGCACCAGGTGTACGACATGCAGATGGCGGCGGGCCCGTCCGGGTCCGGCCCCTCCAGCAGGTAGGTGCCGCGGGTCATCCGGTCGGTGAGCGTCATGCTCATGACGTCGCGCCCGGTCTTCGGGTCCTTGTCCTTCCAGAACGCCCGGTCCACCGGCACGAACAGCTTGGAGGACTCCATGTAGTGGGTGCGCTCGATGGCGGTCCAGTGGTCGATCGGCAGCAGCGACTCGTCGCAGTCGATCTTGGACAGCATCATCCAGCTCTGTGCGGTGAACACCGCCGCGGCGTAGGTGCGGGTGGAGCCCGACGCATCCGTCACGGTGATGTTGCCCGCCGACGAACCCTTCGCCGCGGTGCGGCGAAGGGCCGTGACGGCCGGGCGCGGACCGTCCGCGTGCAGCTTCGCCAGAGTCGTGCCCTGCGCCCAGTGGACGAGCTTGTCCGGGGCGTCCTCCCAGAGCCGCTGGGGAAGCTGCTGAACACCGCCGACGATGCCCATGTGGTCGTCGTCCGCGCCCGTGTACGTGACCCGGAGAATCTCCAGGATGGAGTTCGGGAAGTCGGTGTCCCAGCCACCGGTCCCGAAACCCACTTGTCCGAAGATCTCACGGTGACGGAAGGAAGCGAAAGCCGGAGAATCACACAAAAATCCGTAGAAGGTTTGATTGTCGAGCTTCTCGACGAGCTCGTTCCAGATCTCCTTCTGGGTCGCGACGTCGCGTTCGCGGATGGCGTGCTGCATCCGGGTGTGCTGCGCCCCGTCCTCCAGGGTCCGCTCCCAGGCCCGCGCGACCTCGCGGTACACCTCGGGCAGGTCGTCCAGGGTGGTCGCGTAGTGCGACTCGCCCTTGAGGTCCACCACGGTGCTGGGGGTGGTCGGGGCGAGCGGGTTGGGGAACGGCTCGGTGCGCAGCCCGACCCGGTCCACGTAGTGCCAGAACGCCGTGGAGGAGGGCGGGAAGCGCATGGCCCCCATCTCGGCGATGACCTCTTCCTCGTCGACGCCGGGGAAGCGCTCGGTGCGCAGCCGCCCGCCGATCCGGTCGGCCTCGTACACGACCGGCTTGAGCCCCATCTTCATGAGCTCGTAGGCGGTGACGATGCCCGACAGGCCGCCGCCGATGACCGCGACCTCGGTCCCGAGCCGCTCCGCCGGGATCTGCCCGATCCCGGCGGGGTGCGCCAGGTACCGGTCGTAGGCGAACGGGAAGTCCGGTCCGCACATGTTCAGCGGCGGGTCCTGCACCGGTGCGGTGCCGGCGGCCGTGGGCACGGCAGACGTCATGAATCCCCTCCAGGGTCGGTGTGGCTGTGGTGCGGTGTGGCGGTGGTGGCGGTGTGGCCGTTGGTCTTTGTGAGGCGGGGGCGGGCCCGCGGGTCAGTCGCGGCTCAGGGAGCCGTACAGCCCCGGCCTGCGATCGTGCAGGTAGGACTGTCCCTCGCGGGCGCGGGCGATGGCGCCGAGGTCGACGTCGCCGACGAGCAGTTCCTCGTCCGCTCCGGCGCGCAGGGTCTCGGTGCCGTCGGGCGCGATGAGGGCGCTGCGGCCCGCGTAGCGCAGGTCGCCCTCGGTGTCGCAGCGGTTCACGTACGCCAGGTGGATCTGGTTCTCCAGCGCCCGCACCGGGACGATCCGGTCGGGCACGTCGGTGTACGGCAGCATGAGGGCGGTCGGTACCACGAGCAGTTCGGTCCCGGCCAGCGCGTGGGCGCGCACGGGCTCGGGGAACTCGACGTCGTAGCAGACCAGCAGCCCCAGGCGCGCCCCGGCCAGGTCGGCCTGGACCACCGGGGTGTCCCCGGGGGTGAAGGCCGTGCGGTCGAGGTCGCCGAACAGGTGGGTCTTGCGGTAGGCGGCCAGGCGTTCGCCGTCCGGACCGGTGAGCAGGACGGTGTTGTACACCGCGCCCCCGTCCCGTTCCGGGAAGCCGTGGACGATCGCCACGCCGGTGTCGGCGGCGATGCGCGCGACCTGCGCGGCCAGCCGCCCGTCGGCGGGCTCGGCCAGGCGGGCGACGTCCGCGCCGATGTTGTAGCCGGTCAGCGACATCTCCGGGCCGACGAGCAGGTCGGCGCCCGCGTCGGCGGCGGCGCGCGCCCGGTCGGAGAGGCGGGCCAGGGCGTCGACGGGGTCGCCGCTGCGGCCGGTGCCCTGGTCCAGGGCCACGCGCAGGGTCCGCCGTGCCATCCGCTCCTCCTCCCGTCGGATCCCGGTGCCGGTGCCGG
>NZ_JBJJBV010000114.1:0-19600 GCF_045446735.1 Nocardiopsis protaetiae | reverse complement strand
CGCGCTCGCCGAATTCTCGGCGGTACGGCTAGGTAGCTCAGTTGGTACGAGCGTCCGCCTGAAAAGCGGAAGGTCGGCGGTTCGACCCCGCCCCTAGCCACTCACACTGAGCAGCACGAACGCCCGGAAGCCTTTTGGCTCCGGGCGTTTTTGACAGCTACGCGACAGCAACCCGGTCATCCGAGCGCGTCCCCGAGCTTCCGCAGCGCCCGCCGCTTGTCGTCCAGCGAGGCGTGCGCGTAGATCGTCATCGTGACCCCGATATCGCTGTGCCCCACGATCTCCCGGACCACCTGCGGCGGCACCTCCAGGTTCAGCAGCAGCGTCACGCACGTGTGCCGCAGGTCGTGGAAGCGCATCCCCTCCAGGCCAGCGGCGCGGCGCAGCGGCTCCCAGCTCCGGCGCAGGTTGTCCGGCTCCAGGGGAGTGCCCCGGCGCGAGGGGAAGACGAGTCCGTGTTCCTCCCAGTCGGGGAAGGCGTCCGAGCGCTCGGCGAACTGCCGCTTGCGATGGGCCTTGAGCGCGTCCACGCAGAACCCCGGCAGGGGCACCGTGCGTGCCGAGTCCTCCGTCTTCGGCGGCACCAGCGACAGCTTCCCGTCCGCCCGTTGCAGTGTGTGGACCACCTCCAGGCGGCCGGCCTCCAGGTCGATGTCACGCCAGCGCAGCCCGAGCAGTTCCCCGCGCCGCAGGCCCAGGCAGAGCGCCAGGACGTACAGCGCGTGGAACCGGTCGGACTCGGCGGCCTTGAGCAGCCGACGGGACTGCGGCACGTCCAGGCCCCGGTTCACCGTGTAGCGCGGGGGAGCGACCTTGACCAGGGACGCCACGTTGCGCGGGATGACCTCCTCCCGCACCGCCGTCTGGAGCGCGTTGCGCAGCACGGCGTGGACGGACTGCACCATGCGCGCCGACAGCCGGTGCCCGCAGCACTCGGGCCGGGGGAGCGCGCAGCACCGAGGGTGCTCCCGGGCGGCGTCGGTGCCGTTGCGGCAGCACTGGCACAGTTGCCGAATGTTCGTGACGAAGGTCCGCACGTCCCGGGCCGTCAGCTTGGCCAGCCGCTTCTTCCCCAGGCCAGGGACGAGGTAGCGGCGGATGACGCCCTCGTACCCCTGCACCGTCTTGGGGCGTCGCTCGGCCCGCACCACGTGTTCCAGCCAGTAGGCCAGGTACTCGGCCACCGTCCAGTTCTCGGAGGCGACGGGGATGCCCCGGTCGGAGTCGGCCAGCAGCCTGTTCAGCTTGGACCGTGCGTCGGCGTGGTCGCGGCCGTAGCCCTGGACGCGCTTGTACGTGCCGTCGGTGGTCAGCGCGTACCCGGCGAAGGCCCACCGGCCGTCCTTGCGCTGCCAGACGCTTCCCTCGCCGTTGGCGGCACGGCGGCGGCCCCTGCGGCGGCCCTTGCCCTCTGCGGCGCTCACGCGGCGTCCTCCAGGGCTTCCAGGCATTCGGGGAGCGCGGCGACGGGGACCAGGCGGCGGCGTCCGATCTTGACCGTGCGGAGCGTGCGGGAGCGGATGAGGTTGTAGACCATCCAGCGGCTCACGCGCAGGCGCTCGGCGGCCTCTTCGACGGTCAGGAGGAGTTCGGTCATGGTCACGCTGCTTCCTGTTCGGGAGTTGCCGAATGTTCGGGGTCCAGTGCGGCGGCGAGCTGGGCGCGGCGTTTGAGTGATTCACCGACTGCCCGGAGTAGGCGGCGTTCGCGGGGGGCGACGTCGGGGTCTGTGGGGCGGGCGAGTTCCCAGGCGTAGGAGCCGGAGGCGAGCGTCAGCGGGGCGGGGCGCGGGTCGTTCTCGTCGCCCTGGTCCTCGTTGGTCGGGTCGACGCCGAGGGCTTCCAGGACCCAGGTGAGGCGGTCGGCTTTGTGGTCGGCGAGGGTCTTGCCGGACCACTTGCGGGAGACCAGGACGCGGCGGCCTGCGTAGCCCAGGTGTTCGCGTCGGTGGGCTTTGGAGCGGCAGAACCCGGGGCGCATGCCCGGCTTGGCCTCGTCGGGTTGGATGCCGTAGCGGAGCCAGTTGGAGCACCGGGGCGAGCACGGCTCGAACCGGAGCGCGTCAAGGAGCCGGTCCACGTGCTGTTCCTGCCGCGTGGTCTCGGCGGCGTGGCAGTCGGCGATGTCCTTGGTCAGGTACTTGGCCAGGTAGCGGACGCACCGGTCGGCGTCAGCGGACCCGGCCACGACCCCCTTGGCATCCACCTGTCGGCCGAACCGCACCACGTGATGGGGTTCGGCGTCGGGGTCCTCGTCCAGGGCGTCCAAAGCCTCGTCCCACGTGGGAAGCAGTTCACCCGTGGCCGGGTCGTAGAAGGTCCCTGCGGATGCGTTCCATTCGGGGAGGTGGTCGCCGTCGAAGCGGACCGTGTCGGCGTTGGGCCACCACACCTGGTGGTAGGTGGCGGCGGCTATCTGCCGCAACTCGGCCCGGGGCAGGGTCCCCCGGGTGGCCATGTGCAGGTGCGGGGCCAACCGCCGTTGGGGTTCGACGGCGGCGAAGTACTGCACATCGAACCCGGCGACCCGTCGGAGGTTCTGCACGAACCGGTCCACGAGCTTGGAGAAGTGCAGGGCGTCCCGGGCAGCACGCCGGTAGTCGTAGGTGGCGAAGTCCACCGGGGTCCCGTCGGAGCGGACCCGACCGTAGGAGTCCAGGGTCAGGGTGATGAACAGCGAGGGCCGGAACACCCTGCCCGAGGCGGGATCGGTGAAGGCCCGCCCGACCGTCTTCCTGGTCATGGGCCGCTTGGGCAGGTCCGGGGCATCCTGCCGCCGCTTGGTGGAGCGCACCCGACGCGGCTTCGCCGTGGTGGTGTCGGTCGATCGGGTGACTGAGCCCCGGAGGCCGGAGGCGGTGATCTCCTCGTCCAGGTCGGCTATCGCGGCGTCCAGCGCGGCCAGGTCCTCCACCGAGGCCGCCCCTGTGGCGGCGAGCCGGTCCCGTTCGGCCGTCACCATGGCCCGCTGTTCCACCCAGGCCCGCTGGGCGTCGGTGGGCGGGTCGGGCTGGACCACGGGTTCGGTGTCCAGGTGCCAGCCTTCTTCGCATTGGGTTCGCCGTAGGGACCGCTTGCGCTTGGCGCAGGCCGGGCAGCGGGATTCCAGGGTGGACCCGCACGGCACGTCGATCACCGTCGTCTCACCAGTGGCGATGTCCGTGCGTCGAAGGGACACGGGACGGATGCACACGCCGTGGTCGGCGGCGACCTGTTCGGCCACCTCACGCGCCAGGGGTTGCGCGAGGCGTTCGGCCCGGGTGGACTTACCGGTAGGCGTCGGCATCAGCCCACCCCCAGACCGACTCGCAGGCCTTCTAGGATCAGCCCATGTACGACAAACGCCTCATCGGGTTCCTGGCCTTGTGGGTAGTGCCTACCCTGCTGCTCTTGCGTTTTGTCGACTTCCCGGCCCACTGGATCGGAGTCGCCCTGTGGTGGGGTCTGCTCTGGGTGTGGACCGGTTGGCTTCGCCGAAGAAGGGTGAGAAGAGCCGACCATCAGGCCACCTCCGAATCCGAGGAGAAGTCCGCCCCGTAACCGTCGACCATGGTGGTGATGTCCTCGTCCGAGACGTAGGAGGCCCGCACTCGTACCGGGGCAGGCGAGCCCTCCACACGGACGTAGGCCACACCGGGAAGCGTGGGGTCGATCAGGTGCGCCTCAGCGCCGCGTTCCCGGGCACCCTCTCCGAGGACCATGTCCACCTGCGATGCCTCGTCCAGGCGCAGGGCGACCTTGTCGGGGAAGAGGTTGCGCAGGTTCATGACCTCCTTGCGGGGGTCTTGGAGTGCTGCCAGGACGGCGAAGCCCACCGAACGGCCCTGTGAGGTGAGGGTGGCTATCGCGTTCTCCGCGCGGCGGCGCACGTCCCGGTCGGGGTGGTAGGCGGTCAGGAAGGCGACCTCGTCCAGGAGCACGACCACGAAGGGGTCATCGGTCGTGGGCACGTGGGAGCGCAGTTTCCCCGCGTAGCGTTCGGCCCTGTCCTGCATGTCGGCCACAGCTCGTTCGAGCAGGGCCACGGCGGATTCGCCGTCGTCGGCGTAGTGGGCGAACAGGTCCCGCCCGTAGGACAGCTCCATACGCTTGGGGTCGATCGCCCACACCTGTGCCGTCCCGTTCGCCACGGCGGGCAGCATCGCCCTGACGGCCGACCAGATCACCGAGCCCTTGCCCGAGCCGGTCACACCGACCACCAGGACGTGTGTGCCGTGGAGCTTGAGCACCCAGGGCGAGCCGTCTTCACGCCGCCCGACGGGGAGGGCGTCGAGGTCCACGTGGTGGGTCATCGGGAAGGCGTCGAGGGGTTTGGCCAGAGTGTCGCGCCGGGGGAACTCCAAGGTGATGTCGCGGGGACCGTTGACGGTCACCCGGCAGGACGGGGCGGCGAACCCGTGCGCCAGCTCGGACACCCTGTGCTCGAAGTCGGCCGGAGCGGTGCCGGCCACGAGGGAGACCCGCACCCGGTCCGCCCAGGTGTCGCAGGTGACACGGCGGATGCGGGGGAGGTAGCGGCGTTCCTGGTAGGACTCGGCCAGCCCGGAGATGACCAGGACCGGTTGCCAGTGACGCCGGTAGACGGTGACGTGCCGCCACCACGCCAGAACGCGCAGGATGACCCAGCGCCGGTGCGAGTCGGGCCAGGCACGCCACCACAGCAGCGAGACCACGGAGGCAGCGGCCCAGAGCCCGGCGAGACCAGGCCACCCCAGCCACCACCAGGCGGCGACGGAGGCGGTCAGCCCGGAGACCAGCACGGGGAACCGGAACGGCAGCACGACCAGGAACCGAACCAACCGCCAGATCCAGGAGGCCAGGACGACGATGCCCGGGGTCTCCACGATCGGAGTCGTGAACCGCACCCCCTGGGCGGGTGTGGGAAGGGTCGGGGAGGTCTGGGCGGCACCCACCTTGGGCTGACGCAGCATCACGCCCCACCGCCGTTCGCGGTCTCGGCCTCGGACAGGAGCCGGTCACGGGCGACCCGGGCGCGTTCGGCGGCACGGGCGGCGTCGGGGTTGCCGTCCCGGTCCGCGATGGCGGCGAACACCCGGGCCTTGAAGTCGAAGAACGCGGCTCGCTCGGCCTTGGTCGTGCGCGGCTTGTCGAACTCGGACAGGAAGGCCCGGACCAGTTGGGGGCCGGTCAGCTCGGACAGGTCGGGTCGGTTTTCGGACATACTGAAGACACCTCTTCTGAAAGTTGGGAAGCTTCCGGGAGGGTTGTAGGGGCGGCTAGGTGTTGCAGCACCAGGCCGCCCCGTCTCATGTCACGCAGGGGTCAGGCGGCGTCCTTGGCCGGGGCACGACGAGCACCCGCAGCGGTGCCGGGGGCTTTCACGCCACGGGCGCGCAGCGAGTAGGCCACCCGGGGGCGGCGACCGTTGTCGTCGACGTAGGGCATGACGGCCATGTGCTCGAACTCGACCGGGCGGAACGGCAGCCCGGGGACCTCGTCGGGGAGGGTTGGGCAGTGCTCGGCGGCGATCTTGACCTTCACCGACTTGGCCTTGCCACGCGCTTCGGGGTCGGCGTCGATCACGTCCACCGCCCACAGCGGAAGGCCCGTGTCCTTGTCGAGCTGGGGTCGCTTGGTCTCGAAGTCGGTGATCGCCTCCACCCCCAGCGCGAACGCACCGTGCGGGAACACCGTCCCGAACTCGACGGCCAACGCACCCTGGATAGCCATGCGGACTCCTCACCGCGCCTGTCGGCGCAAACGAAAGTGTGTGGTCGGCCGCACCCCTCCACAGCAGGAAGGACGGTGCGACCTACCACACACTAATCCGCACTTTTTGTTTTGTCTAGTACATGAAGTACTAGCTAGCACTCAGAGTGCGCCTACCCTCCTCGCAAGGCCGGTGAGTGCCGACCCAGCAGGGTCCTGAATCGCCATGAGGTCGCCGACGACCTGTCGCACGATCGGATGCGAGTGGACCTGTTCGGGCGTGACCCGCTCCGCCTCCTCCAGGGTGGCCACGGCACCGTCGACGTTGCGGCGCTGGAGCTGGGCACGGGCGACGTCGATCAGGAAGCGGCCCCGGCGTTCCGGCGACAGGACCGACACATCCACCTCTTCCGCCGCTCGCAGCGCCACCCCGGCGTCGCCCAGGTCCACGGCCACGGACACCTCGTGCAGGCCCACGTTCGCCGGACCGAACTCGGTGTTGAAGTCGTTGCGCTCTCCGCCGATGGCATCCGCGATCCGCTTGGCCTCGGCCACGTGGCGGTAGGCGACCGTCGCCTTGTTGCCCCGGGCGGCGGCGACCGCGCGTTGCAGCGTGAGAGCCCCGTAGACGGACATGGCCTCGGGGTTGCCCTCCGCAACGAGATCGCCCAGCGCCTCGCACGCGGTCCGTGCGGTAGCCTCCACCTGGTCGTAGTGGCGCGCACCCTGGAAGGTCAGGCACAGGCGGAACTCACCGGCCGCCATGAGGAGCGGATCTTCTGCCCGCTCGGCGGCGGTGATGGCGCGGTCGGCGGCGATCCACGCGGCTTCGTACTCACCCAGGCGGGAGAGCGTGGAGGAGCAGGCCCGGTACGCGGCGTTGAGGAGCCGGAACAGCTCCAGGCGTTCGCCGTTGGGCACCGAGCGCGCGGCCGATTCCAGGTCGGGGATGAGCGATTCCAGGACCTCGGTGAGTTCCGTGTAGGCGCTGGCGTGCGTCAGCTCCCAGGCGTGATCGACCCGCTGGCGGAGGTCGTCCAGATCGACAGTCGCGGGGTTGCGGCGCAGCAGCGCGGCCAGGGCGTGCGACCCGCTCAGGACCAGGCGCAGGCGGCTACTGCCCGGAGGCTCCTCGTTGGAGGCGGCGACGATGGGGGCCTCGGCGGCGAGTTCGGAGACGGGGATCTCCAGGACCTCGGCCAGCTTTTCGAGGACCACCATGCGGTCGACCTTGCGCACCCCGCGTTCGACCTGGGACACCCAGGTCTCGGAGCGGCCGACGAGCCCGGCGAACTCGCGTTGGGAGAGACCGCGTTGCCTGCGGTGCTTGGCCACCTTGCGGCCGAGCGCCTTCTGGTAGTCGGTGCTCACTCCTGAACACCCTTGGCGTCCATCAGGGCGAGGAAGTCCACGTCCACGGAGGACAGGAATGCACCGCGAGCGTTCAGGAAGCGCTTCACGTGCGGCTGCTCCTCGTGCGCGTCGAAGGCGTCGCGGTCGGCGTACAGCTCGTAGAAGATCCGCTCCAGCGGCTTTCCCTCCACCGTGTGGACCGCGTACACGAGCGTGCCCGGCTCGTTCTCGCGGATGAGCGGAAGCGTCTCCGCCACCAGGGCGTCGAAGCCGTCGGCAGCGGCATCGTCTTTGAGCGTGAACCGCACAGACAGGCCGAACATGGGGCACTCTCCTCACTTGGACTACAAGACCCGTACTTATTGTGCGCGCAAACGGGTGCGCTATACACGCATTCCATGTACGGTAGCCGTACTAATAGTACTAGTCATGCAGCTCAGTGTCTGCCCCCTGCGCTCAGAGCACGAGGTGAAACCCCATGTCCCTCCATGCAGACAAGTCCAACAGCACGGTGACCGTCCACCACGGGTGGTTCTACGGCCGTCCCGACCAGGTCGCGGCCGTACGCGCGTTCGTCGCCGACCGCCTGGGCGACTGCCCGGTGGTGGACGACGCGGTACTGCTCACGAGCGAGTTGGCGACGAACGCCGTGCAGCACTCGCCGTCCGGCTTGCCCGAGGCCGGATTCGGAGTCCTCATCGAGCACGAGCACGGCCACAGCGTGCGCGTCACCGTGCACGATGGCGGTTCGTATTTCGACGTCCCGTATGTGGCGCGGCCCGAACCCGACGCCGAACACGGTCGCGGCCTGTTCCTCGTTGACGCTCTTGCCGACTCATGGGGCAGCTACGCCACCCTCTCCGGCCGAAAAACCTACTTCTTGCTCAATGAGTAAGAATCATCGGCATTCTCAGCCTTTGATGAAGGAAGCAAAGTCCTTGGTTGATTCAATTCTTTCGGTTATTTTTGGATTTGCGAACGCAAGGATTTGGATGACGGGAAGGGCTATAAATATAGCCGATGCTGTCTGCTCGTAATTCTGGGGTATCCAGGACATTTTTTGATTGGTCCAGAGTACTAAAAGTGAAACGGTGGAGACCCCCAATATTTTTAGGATTCCAACCATGTAATCGAGCTTTCTTGGGGTGGCTTCCGTTTCCTCCTCGTGGGATATCTGATCCCAGTCGCCGGTTGCAACGTGCAAGAGGGTCTCGTGGCAGGAGTCTCGGACGACTGAGATGTTAACTCCGCCGAGAGCTACTTTATTTCTCCAGTTAAGAACTTTGCGTGAGAGCGCTGCGCCGTGACGGCTGATTTCTCTATCCATGGCCCGGTTGCCCGTTCTCATGGAAGATATCCAAGGTCCTCGCGCTATCCTTGATGTGCTTTCTATCTGGTCTATTATGTGTCCCCGTGTGTCGTTTCCTAGATATGAGATGTATCCGGTTTTGATTTTGGCTGACTCGTCTAGGAGGTGGCAGATGTTCAGCAGTCCAAGAACTATTCGCGATGTGTGGAATGCGGCTTCGGTGTGCTTCTCTGTGTTGCTAATAACCCATAGTCCGACTGCTCGATAGAGGTAGAAGTCCAGGGTCCGCGCAGTCAAAAAAGTGACGAAAATCAAGATCAGGGTCTCAGTGACCTTGTATATGTTAATCGAGGTTTCATGGGTGTCTTGGCCGGGAAAATCAAGGATAAATCTGTACTCAAGGGGTATGTCTAATCGGGTCATCCAAGCTTCTGAAGTTAGAAGCAAAAAAGCTAGGATTATAATAAGTGTCCACAGGCGGCCATCTGGAAGTCTCTGCCAAACGACCCTCGATGCCTTGTATGAGACTAGCGCGCACACTGCCATTAAAAGATAGGTGATTAATCCTTGCCAGCTTGCTAGGCGGAGTCCTGATAGAATCCAGGCTAGAGAGAATATCCCCAGCTTTGCCATATCAAGTGCAAAGAATATCTTGGTGGCGTGGTGCCCGCCCGTAGAGAGTCCAAGGTTCCATCTGCGTCCGTCTACTACTTGGGAGCTGAGTTCTATCGCAGGGCCGATCTCTTGAATCTGCGTTTTTGTAGTGCAAGTTAGCCCTTCGAATCTTCTCTTTTCTCCAAGTGCTTTTGCTTTAATGGTTCTTTCGTGTTCCTCTGGCAGTTGATTGTAGGAACTAGTTAGATCGTCAATTTTCTCGTCAAGTCTATTAAGTAAATCCTGGAAAAACTTATTAGTCACGTGCTCTCTCAATTTCTTTGCTGAGTTGGGCTGTATGGGATCAAGGCGGCGGCGCGAGCGCCGTCGCAGCGGCCTACGGCCGCCGCTCGGGCTGCGGGCTGCCGCCCGGTCCCGAGCGCGTCCGGAGGCCGTCTTATTGGCATCATGGCGTCGAACGCAGACGAACGGTAGCTGTTTCGGGGAAAGGGCTAATGGCGTGCATAGACCCCGAGGCACCCGATAGCGGAGTGCGACTGTCTGGGATGACTGCCTCAGCGCTATCGGGCGCCTCGGCCCGGGGGTGGTGGCCGACCTCGTGTGGTGGGCCGGGACGGTGGGGGAGGAGCGCGGGTGCGGCGTCGCCGTGGCGCGCGGCCGGTGGCCCTGGTCGGGGGAGGCCGGGGAGGGGCGACGAAGTGACAGCAGCGGTGACAGCAACGACAGCAGCCGGGGGCGGACCTACCCGGACCGAGCCGGACATGCGCCCCGCAAGGCAGGGCGGGGCCGCGCCGCCTACCCCGCCTGAAAAGCGGAAGGTCGGCGGTTCGACCCCGCCCCTAGCCACAACACACAGACATGCAAAAAGGCCCCGTCACCTGTGCGAACAGGTGACGGGGCCTTTTCGTGCCTCGGTGGTCGTCGGCGGACGGCGGCGGGTGCCGGTGAGTGCCTGCGCTGAATAAGCGCTGAAGTTCCGGGCGGCTCAGTAGCGGCGGCGAGTGTCGGTGGGCGGTCACGGCCAATACACGGCCACGTTCTTGGAGATTGCCGGAGCGCCGAATGACCGGTACCGGGGTCAGGGGAAGGTGATGTCGCCGATGGTGTCCGCCTGGATGACGGCGGGGGTGTCGCGGACCTCGGTGGAGCCGTCGGCGTGGGTGATGGTGACGATGCCGTCTCGGGCGTCGACCGAGTGGATCCCCTCGGTCAGGGGGGCTTCCTCGACGGATCCGTCGGCGCGGACGATGCGGCCGACGCCGTCCTCGGTCTCGATCCGGGGGGTTCGCTCGTTCTCCATGGCCTGCCCTTTTCCGGCCGTGGCGGCCGGTTCGCGATCGGGTGTCCTCGCCAAGTTATCGGGGAGGTGTGGGAGTCTCTCCCTTCGAGGAAGGGAGCCGGGATGGGCGAGAGGTCGGCCTACGACGAGATCGACGCGCTGCGGGAGCGGCTGAAGAAGCTGGAGGTGCGGGGCTTCACCGAGCAGCGGCGGGCGAACCGGGAGAGGGCGGCCTCCCTAGGGCTGGCGGTCGGGGCCGCCGTGCTGTTCCTGTCCCTGGGGCTGCCGTGGCTGCGGGGGACCAGCGAGTCCCGCGGGTTCCGACTCTTCGAGGACGGGACCGTCAGCATGGGCGAGTCCCGCAACTTCGCCACCGGGTGGGAGCTGTGGGGCGAGGCGCTCGTCGAGGGGCGTTGGGGGCTGGTTCTGGGGTTCCTAGTGTTGGCGGCCGCCTTCATGATGGCCGTGTGGGCGGTGTTCGCCCTGGGGGGCGATGAAGCCGCCGTGGGGAACGGGGTGCTGCTCGGCGCGCAGATCGCCGCGGTCCCCGGGCCGGTCCTGTTCCTCGTCTTCTGGCCGCGACCGGTGGAGAACGCCCTCATCTCCGCGGGTGCCGGGGTGTTCGCGGCGGTGGCCGCCTGCGGGCTGATCCTCGCGGCCGCGCAGCGGGCCAAGGACCTCTAGTCCATCAGGCCGTGCTCCCAGGCCCAGGCGGCGATCTCCACGCGGTTGCGCAGGCCGAGCTTGGCCTGGATGGCGGACAGGTGGCCCTTGACCGTGCTGACGGAGATGAACAGCCCGTCGGCGGTCTCCTGGTTGGTGCACCCCCGGGCGACGGCGCGGGTCACCTCGGTCTCGCGTTCGGAGAGCGGGTTGGCGAGCTGGTGGCCGGGCGGGGCGGTCAGGTGGCGCAGCAGCCGCAGGGTGACGGCCGGGGAGATCAGCGCGTCACCCGCGTGCGCCGACCGGACGGCCTCGATGAGCAGGGCGGGCCCCGCGTCCTTGAGGACGAAGCCCACGGCTCCGCCGCGCAGCGCGGCGTGGACGTACTCGTCGAGGTCGAACGTGGTCACCACGACGACCCGCAGCGGGTCGGCCACCCCCGGTCCGGCCAGCAGCCGGGTGACCTCCAGCCCGTCCAGGCGCGGCATGCGGATGTCGACCAGGCACACGTCCGGGCGCAGCCGCCGGGCCGCCTCGACGGCCTCGGCGCCGTCGGCGGCCTCGGCCACCACGGTGAGGCCGGGGTCGCTCTCGATGATCCGGCGCAGGCCGTTGCGGATCATCGCCTGGTCGTCGGCCACCAGAACGCGGATCATCGGCTCCTCCGATCGGGCAGCGGCAGGGCCGCGACCACGGACCAGCCGCCCTCGGGGCGGGGGCCCGCCTCCAGTGTGCCGCCCAGGGCCCGGACCCGCTCGCCCATGCCGACCAGCCCGTACCCGCCCGGCCGTCGGCGGTGGGCCGGGCCCGGGGCGTCGTCCGTGACCTCCACGGTGAGGCCGCCCCCCTCGCGGGCGACGCGGACGGTGACCGTGTCCGCGTGGGCGGCGTGGCGCGCGATGTTGGTCAGCGACTCCTGGACGACGCGGTAGACGGCGCCCGCGACCTCGGGCGGCCAGGTCTGTTCGTCGTCGGCCAGGTACAGGTGCGCGGGCGGGCCGCCCCGCCGGTCGAACCGCTCGACGAGGTCGGTGAGGCGTTCGGCGGCCGGGGAGGTGGGGGCGGCGCCGTCGTGCTCGCGCAGCAGGCCGACGACGCGGCGCATCGCGGCCAGTGCCTCGGCCCCCTCGGCCTCGATGGCGGCGAAGGAGGCGCGGGCCCTGTCGCCGTCGGACCCGGCGGGGGCCTCGATCCGCCCGGCCTGGGCCTCGATCACGAGGCCGGTGATGTGGTGGGCGACGACGTCGTGCAGCTCCCTGGCCACCTCCAGCCGTTCGTCGCGGCGCACCCGGTCGGCGGTCCGCCGGCGGTGGCCGGCGAGGAGCCGGGGGCCCAGCCCGGCCGCGACGCCGCCCAGCCACAGGACGAGGTTCAGCCACACCACGGGCATGCCGGAGGAGGACCCGAGCTCGGGGAGCGCGGCGGTCCCGACCACCGCGAGCCCGCCGGCCGCGACCGCGCAGGCCGCCCGGACCGGCAGGTGCCGGACGGCGGAGGCGGTGAGCACCGCCAGGGGCAGGGCCGCCGCCGGTCCGGGTTCCGCGGGCAGGCCGAACCACCAGGACACCGGCACCGCGGCCGCCGCCACGCACAGCCCGGCGACCGCCGCGACCGCCCGCCCGCGGCGGCGCACCAGGGCGATCACGGCCACCGCCGCACCCGCGGCCGCGCCGGGCCACCAGTGGCCGCCGCCCCAGGTCGACGCCACGTTGTACGCCTGGAACGCGATCGCCGCCGCGAGGACGGCGGCCAGGGCCGCGTCCGCCGCCCGTGTGCGCCACCGGGGCCGCTCCGGCGAGCCGTTTCCACTGTTCACACGGTTCAGCCTAGAGACGCCGGGACCGCGGCCGAACCGGCCGAAAGTACCGTTGCGGCGACCGCGAACCCTCCCTTCGGCCGGTGCCCGGGAGCCGGTCCGCCCGGCAGGCTCGGCCCCATGACCAACGAACCCTCCCCGCCCGGACACGGTGCCCAGGACCCGCCGCCCCGCACCCGCGTCGTCGCGCTCGACGTGCTGCGCGGATTCGCCATGTGCGGAATCCTGGTGGCCAACGTCCAGCTGATCGCGGGCACCACCAGGGCCGCCGCGGAGCCGACCCTGGGCGCCTGGCACGTGTGGCTGGGCCTGCCGCTCCTCTCCCTGCTGTTCGGCATCGGCTTCTCCCTGCTGCTGGAGTCCGCCCGGGACCGCGCCCCCCGCCCCCGGCTCGTGCTGCTGCGGCGGCTCCTGGCGCTCCTGGTGATCGGCCTCCTGCACCTGCTGCTGTGGCCGGGCGACATCCTCACCTTCTACGCCGCCGTCGGCCTGCTGGTGCTGCTGCCCTCCACGTGGCTGCCGCGCCCGGCGGTCGCCGGGCTGGCCGCCGCCCTCGTCCCGACGGCGCTGGTCTTCGGCGGGGGCGGGCCGCTGCTGATCGCCGGGCTGTTCCTGGCCGGGTCGGCGCTGGTCCGCTACGGGGTGGTGGCGCGGATCGACCACTCCACCCGGGGTCCGGTCCTGCTGCTCCTGGTCTTCGCGGCGGGGGCGTTCACGACCACCCTCGCCGCGATACCCGCCCTGACCCTCGTGGCGGACCTGCTGCGCACCGGAACACTCGTGTGCCTCCTGCTGGTCCTGCTCGGAACGCCGCTGAAGCCGGTGCTCGCGGCCGTCTTCGCCCCCCTGGGCCGGATCGCGCTCACCCAGTACCTGAGCGCCACGCTCCTGGTCCTGGCCGCCGCCCACCTCCTGGGCCTGCCGGTCGGCACGTCCCTGCCGGTGGCGCTGGCCGCCGCCGGGACGATCCTGGCCGCGCAGTGGGTGTTCGCGGTCCTGTGGCTGCGCCGCTTCGGCCAGGGCCCGGTGGAGTGGCTGTGGCGCCTGGCCACCTGGGGCCGGCGCAATCCCGTTGCCGTGCCCGGTCCCGCTCCGACAGGCTGACCCCCATGGACGAGGACGCGCAGGACAAGGGCCTGAACCCCGACGGGACGATCGCGCGCGAGGGCGCCCTGGACCGGGTGCCCCCGCCGTTCGCCCCGGTGGTCGACGCGGCCCGGGAGCGTGTCACCGCGGCCTACGGGGACGCCCTGCACGGCCTCTACCTCTACGGCAGCATCCCGCGCGGCACGGCCCGGCCGGGCCGCTCCGACCTGGACCTGATGCTGGTGTTCCACGAGCCGCCCACCGACGCCGACCGGGCGGCGGCCCGGCGGATCGAGGCGGAGCTGGACGCCGCCTTCGCGCAGATCGACGGCGCGGGCATCCTGCTGGAGGGGAGGGCCCCGCTCCTCGCCGACCCGAACGACGGCGGGTTCTTCGTCGCCTGCCTGTGCACGCCGCTGCTGGGGGCCGACCTCGCCGACGAGCTGCCCGCCTACCGCCCCACCTCGCTTCTGGCCCGGGAGACCAACGGCGACCTGTACCTGTTCCCCGAACGCTGGCGGGCGGCCGCCGACCGCGGCGCCGACCTGCGCGCCGTGGTGCGCCGGGCCGCCCGCAAGACCGTCCGCAGCGCGTTCTGCCTGGTCATGCCGCGCTGGGGCGGCTGGACCAGCGACCTCGCGCGATCTGCGGAGATCGTCGGCCGCTACCACCCGGAGTGGGCCGCCGACCTGCGGCGCACCGCCGCCGCGGCCGCGGACCCGGTCCCCGACCCGGACCTGCTGCGGATGATCACCGACGACCTGGCGCCGCGCGTCGCCGAGGAGTACCGGCGGGTCCACGGGGCCAAGGCGCCGCGCTGACCTCCGCTGCCCCCGGCCCCAGCCCCCACCGCCCCACCGCACCCGCCGCACCAGCGCAGGCCGGGGTGACCCGGGCCACGGCCGGTGGGCGTTTCTTCGGGTAGTGTCCGGTTCCGTGAGCCACGTGACCGCTTCCGACGGAACCCGCATCTGGTACGACGTCCTCGGCGAGGGCGACCCCCTCCTGCTCTTCAACGGCCAGGCCCTCGACCACGAGATGTGGGACGGGCCGCACGCCGCCCTGGCCGAGCGGCACCGGGTGATCCGCACGGACTTCCGGGGCACCGGCGGCAGCGACGCCCCGCTCGACTCCCCGTACTCCCTGGACCTGTTCGTCCAGGACGCCCTGGCGGTGCTGGACGCGCTGGGCGTCGAACGCACCCACGTCTACGGGTTCTCGATGGGCGGCAAGGTCGCCCAGCGGATGGCGGCCACCGCCCCCGAGCGGGTGGGCGCCCTGGTCCTGGGCGCCACCGCCCCGGGCGGCCCGAACGAGGTGGAGCGGCCCCACGAGTCCACCCTGGCGCTGCGCCAGGCCAGCACCGCCGCGGGCGCGGAGAAGATCGGCCCGCTGTTCTACACCCCGCGGTGGGCGGCCGAGCACCCGGACACCGTGGCCCGCGTCCTGCCGCGCGGCCCGCTGCGCGCCCAGCGCCTGCACTTCGGGGCCAGCTCGGGCCACGACGGCTGGGACCTGCTGCCGAACGTCCAGGCGCCGACGCTGGTCGTGCACGGCGAGGACGACGAGCTCACCCCGGTCGGCAACGCCGCCCTGCTGGCCGAGCGCATCCCGGACGCGCGCCTGCTGGTGCTGCCCGGCCTGCGCCACGGCTACCTGCACGAGGGCGGGGCCAAGGCCACCCGCGAGGTCCTCGACTTCCTCGCCGCCCACCCGCTCTAGCGGGCGGCCGCCGCCACCGCGGCGGGTCTGGGCCGGCGGCGCAGGACCAGCTCGGCGACGAGCAGGTTGGGCACCCAGCACAGCCACGCGATCGCCGGGTACGCCAGGGCGAAGGCCGCCTCCTCGTCGACGCCAGGCCCCAGCATCAGCGGGAGGACGGCCGTCGCCAGCGGGACCAGGACCCGCAGCATCACCCCGGCCATCGTCAGGGAGAACACCCGCACCATCCACTCCCGGTGGTCGGCGACGCGCCCCTGCCGGATCGCCCGCCACCCGGCGGCGGCCGTCGTGAACCACAGCACGGACAGCAGTCCGAAGCCCGTCTGCGCGACCGGCCCGGCGGTGCTCAGCACCGCGAGCACCATCCCGGACACCGCGCCCGGGAACACCCCCGCGAAGAGGTGGATCCGGCCGATCACCCGGTGGGCGCCCCGGCGCCGCAGCGCGGGCCACAGTTGCAGCGGCGCGGTGAGCAGCGCCAGCACCGAGGTGCCGACGTGCAGGACCAGGGCCGGGTAGTGCAGGCCCGATTCACGCAGCCCGATCTGGGCCTCGGCGGGATCGAGGCCGAGGTAGGCGGGCAGGGCGATCATGGTGACCAGCACGCACAGCACGGTCACGATGATGAGGCCGGTGGTGTGCCGGCGGCGCACGGGCGCGGGGGAGACAGGGGATGAGGGCGGCATCGGGACTCTCCAGGAGTGGGACGGATGCTTCGTCTCCACTGTGGTCGCGGGCGTTCCGCGGCGGTATGGGGATTCACCCGGAAGGTCGCGGCCCCGCCCGGGGCCGCCGCGGCTCCGGCCCCTGAGAACCCCTGGGGGCCCTCAGTGGCGCCGCACGCCCTACGCCCGCACTCCCCGCGGCCGAACGTCCGCCGCCCGCCCCGTGGCCGCGTGCCTTACGGTCGAATGCCCGCCGCCCGCCCCACGGCTGCGCGCCTTACAGGCGCGCGTTCGCCGCCCGCTCGCGGACCGCAGCCGCGGCCGCCGTCAGGACGGCCGCCTCCTCCGGTGCCAGGTTGGGGTCGCCCGCGCGCAGCTCCACGGCCTCGTCCAGCAGCCGCACCGGGTCCCCGCCGGTGTGCGCGAGGAAGGCGTCCAGGCCCGCCCCGGCCAGGGCGGGCACCGGCTCCGGGAACGTCTCCGCCAGCGCCACCTGCGCCATGATCAGCGCCGACATCGCCACGTCGAGGTCGGCCCCGCCCGTTCGGGCGTTGGTCCAGTCGATCAGCACCGGGCCCGCGCCGGTCAGCACGATGTTGTCCGGGTGCAGGTCCAGGTGCAGCAGCGCGCTCCCGCCCGCCCCGGCACCGCCGCCCCCGCTTCCGCCCGCGCCACCGCCCGCCCCCGCGCCGTCGCCGGGCGGAGGCAGGGCGTGCAGCCGGTCCTGGAGGCCGGCCATGATCCGGCCCGCCGCCGCGGGCGACTCCTCGCCCGCCAGCAGCGCGCCCAGCAGGGTGGGGCCGTGCAGCCGGTCCATCACCAGGTCGGGCCCCTCCACCGCGTGCACGCGCGGGGCCGGGAACCCGTGGGCGGACACGTGCCGCATCACCGCCGCCTCGGCGGCCGGGGAGCGGCCGTCCCGGTTGCGGCGCAGCACCCGCCCCCCGTCCAGGGCGAACACGTCGGCGTCCCGGCCGGAGGCCAGCAGGGTGAGGGGGACACGGGGGGTCGGAGCGTTCACGGGCGCCCTCCGGGCGTCACAGGGGCGGCGCCGGCGGCAGGTCGCCGCGCAGGCGGTCCAGGACACGGCGGTCCTTCTTGGTGGGGCGGCCCGCGCCCCGGTCGCGGCGGATCACCGGGATCGTCGCCTGCGGCGGGAGCTCGGGGGTGTTGTCCACGTAGCAGCGGGCCGCGATCGGCGCGCCCACCCGCTTCTCCAGCACGTGACCCACCTCCACGATCCGGGTGGTGCCGTGCAGCCGCACCCGCACCTCGTCGCCGACCTTCACGGGGGAGGCGGGCTTGGCCGGGCGGTCGTTGACCCGCACGTGGCCGCCCCGGCAGGCCTGGGCCGCGTCGGAGCGGGTCTTGGTGAGGCGGACGGCCCACAGCCAGCGGTCGACCCGGGTGCTGTCGGGACCGGACGGAAGGGGGCCTGCGTCGCTCACGTGCGGAACTCCTCGGATGGGGTCTGGCCAGGGCGGGAAACGGTGTTCGGGGTGTCGTGAGCCACTTTACGGGGAGACGGTACGAAGCACTCCGAAGTCGCGCTAGAGTTATACCTGCAACGAGGTCCTGTGGAGCAGTTAGGAGTGCTCGCCACCCTGTCAAGGTGGAGGCCGCGGGTTCAAATCCCGTCAGGACCGCATATGAAGGCCCGGTGTCCCAGGACGCCGGGCCTTCGCCGTTGTCCGGGAACGTTCGGGGGGACACGATGACGTACCGGTACGCCGTGGAGCGCACCGACCGCTCGGTGCTGGCGAGCGGGCACGTACTCCGCTCGGCGCCGGGCTTTCCGGGGTTCCCGGTGCGCCTGGCCGACGAGCTCTTCCAGCGGGCCATGGTGCACACGGGCCTGTCCGCCGTGCGGCTGTGGGACCCCTGCTGCGGGAGCGGCTACCTCGCCACCGTCCTGGGCCTGCTGCACCGGGAGCGGATCACGGCGGTGCGCGCCACCGACATCGACCCCGACGCCGTGGAGCTGGCCGAGCGCAACCTGCGGCTGCTCACCGCGGCGGGGCTGGCCGAACGCGAGGAGGAGCTGCGCCGGTCGGCCCGCGACTTCGGCCGCCCCTCCTTCGTGGAACGGGCCGAGGACGCCCGGGAGCTGGCCCGCGGCCTGGCCCGCGCCGGGGGCGACCTGCCGCACGCGGCGGCCGTCGCCGACGTGTTCGCCGCCCGGGAGCCGGTGGTCGCCGACCTGGTCGTCACGGACGTCCCCTACGGCGAGATGACCGCCTGGGCGGGCGAGGTCCCCGGACAGGACCCGGTGGGCGGCCTGCTCGCCGCGCTCGGCCGGGCCCTGCCTCCCGAGGCCGTCATCGTCGTGACGGCCCGCACGCGCCGCATCCCCCTGCCCGAGGGCGTGCTCGCCCTGGAGCGGGTGCGGGTCGGTGTCCGGGCGGCGGCGCTGGTGCGCGCCCGGGACCTCGCTTGAACCCGGTCGCCCGGCCCCGCTCCACCCCGGCCCACCCGGCCGGTCCCGGCCCGCCTCGCTTCACCCCGGTCCGGCCCGCTCCACCCCGGTCCGGCCCGCTCCACCCCGGCCCCACTCGGCCGGTCCCGGCCCGCCTCGCTTCACCCCGGTCCGGCCCCACTCGGCCGACCTCGGCCCGCCTCGTTCCCTCCCGGTCCCGCCTCGTTCCCTCCCGTCCCGCCCTGCCTCGCCCCGGCCCTCCGGCTCACCCCGTCGCCGAGCCCTTGAACGCCCGCGAGGTGTACAGGCCGACCGCCAGCGCCACCAGCGCCAGCAGCACGAACCCGATCGTGTACGCGCCCGTCGCCTGGTAGATCACGCCCATGACCAGCGGCGGGAAGTACCCGCCCAGCCCGCCCGCCGCGCCCACCAGACCCGTCACGGTGCCCACCCGGGACGGCTCCACCAGCTTGGCGACCAGCGCGAACACACCGCCGGTACCCAGCCCCAGGGCGATCGCGATGAGCACGAACGCCGCACCGGCCGGGAACTCCGCGGGCGGGTGCAGCGCCAGGATCACGGCGCACACGGCGGTGCCGAAGAACGAGATCAGGCACACCTTCACCGCGCCGATCCGGTCCGACAGGATGCCGCCCGCCGGCCGCGCCGCCACCGCCGCGACGGCGAACCCGGCGGTGCGCATGCCCGCGTCCGACTGGAGGTAGTCGTACGACAGCGTCAGCAGCGTCGGCAGGTAGGTGGAGAAGGCCACGAACCCGCCGAAGGCCACCGCGTACAGCAGCGACGCCTGCCAGGTCGCCTTGAGCCGCATCGCCTCCCGCATGCGCGGCAGCGCGGGCCCGGTGCGCGGGGTCCACCCGGGCGCGTTGCGGCAGAAGAACCACATGACCGCGCCCATCACCGCGAGCGCCGCGCACATCAGCAGGTGGGTGGTGAACAGCCCCATCGCGTCGACCAGCCGCGGGGTGAGGAACGCCGACAGCGCC
>NZ_JBJJBV010000113.1:0-19482 GCF_045446735.1 Nocardiopsis protaetiae | reverse complement strand
CGAAGTCCAGGCCGTGCACGTGCGGGGCGCTGCCGTACACCTGGGGCTCCTCGAACAGCGGGATGACATAGGCCTGCTCGGCCAGGTACTCCTGCACGGCCGCCGAGGCGGCGTCGCGCTCGGCCGGGTCGGCGGTGGAGGCCACCGCCTCCAGCAGCTCCTCCAGCTCCTCGTCCCGGACGGTCTCTCCGGCGGGATCGCGGTTGAGCAGGGTGTTGCGGTTCTGGGAGTGGAACTGGCTCTTGATGACGTCGTGGTCGGCGCGGCCCACCATGGAGTGGTACACCTGCACCTGGTCGGGGTCGTTGATGGCCTCGGCGTAGGTGCCGGCGTCGGCGGCCAGGATCTGGAGGTCCACGCCGATCCCGGCGAGCTGCTGGCTGATCAGGGTGAGCGCCTCGAACGAGCGCGGCTGGGGCGCGGCCTCGTTGACGACCAGGGTCAGCGGGGTGCCGTCCTTCTCCCGGATCCCGTCGGATCCGAGCTCCCAGCCGGCCCCCTCCAGCAGTTCCACGGCCCGGTCGGGGTCGTACTCCAGGTACTGCGACTGGTCGGCGTAGCCCAGGGCGGTGCTGCTGAGGATGGAGGTGGCCAGGGGGTAGCGGTCGGTGTAGACGGTGTCCACGACCTCCTGGCGGTCGATCCCGGCGACGAGGGCCTGGCGGACCCGGATGTCGGAGAGGATCTCGTTTTCGAAGCGCAGGCCCAGGCTGTTGTTGACGCCGTTGGTCTGGGGGGCGTGCAGGTCGAACCCGGCGCTCTCGACGCGCTCCTCGTCCTGGGCCTCCACGTAGCGGACGACGTCGGCCTGGCCGGAGGTGAGGGAGCCGACGCGGACGCTGTCCTCGGGGGTGACGCTGATGAGGATCTCGTCGAGGTGGGCGCGGCCCTGGTTCTCGCGGCCCTCCGGCGCCCAGGCGTAGTCCTCGCGGGCGGTGAGGGTGAGCTCGGTGCCGATCTCCTCCTCGGTGATGACGAAGGGGCCGGTGCCGATGACCGCGGTGGAGTTGCCGGGGCCGAAGCCCTCCAGGTCCAGTTCCAGGGTCTCGGCGGAGACGATGCCGGAGTTGATGGTGGAGGTGGCCTGGAGGAAGCCGGGCGAGGGCGCGTCGAAGTGGAAGCGCACGGTGGTCGCGTCGACGACCTCGCTGCTCTCGTAGTTGTTGACGGCCTCGGAGACGATGAGGGCGCGGTCCTGGTCGCCCCGGCCGTACAGGTCGAAGTTGGCGGCGACGACCTCGGCGGTCAGGGGTGAGCCGTCGGAGAAGGTGACGTCGTCGCGCAGGGTGAAGGTGTACTCGGTGGCGTCCTCGTTCACCTCCCACGAGGTGGCCAGCCAGGGTTCGAACTCCAGGGTGTCGGGGTCCTGGTGGACGAGCCGGTCGGTGATGTTGTTGACGAGGCCGCCGTTGGGGTAGAAGCCGGCGGCGGGCGGATACAGGCCGGTGTGGGCCTGGTGTTCGAGGTAGACGAGGGTGCCTCCGGCCACGGGGTCGCCGTCGGCGCCCGTGGAGGAGGCGGCCTGGCCGCAGCCGGTCAGGGCAAGGGTGGCGAGTCCGGCGGCCAGGGCCAGGGCGCGGGTCGTGGGTCGGGACACGTTCTTCCTCTCCGGGGAGGGTCGGGCGCGGACGGGCGGGGGGCGTGCCGGGCGCCGGGGTAGCACTTGCGTCCGCGGGGTCGTCGGACGCCGGGTCTTGCTCGGGGGCACCCCACCGCTGCACGAGGGTTGCCGTTCCGCCTGCGCCGAGCCGAACGGCGGAACTCTTGACCTGCCCAAAACATACCATACGAGTAGGAAAACTTGGTTTTACCCCCGAAGCACCCCCCGAACGGTGGCGCTTTAGCCCCCGCCACCGACATCGGCGCAGGTCGCACACCCCTCCCCCACCCGCCCAAGTGGCGTGATCCGTCCGTTACCCAAGATTTCCTACCAAAGAAGTATGTTGAACGTCGTCGCAGGTCAACGAGGAAGGACCCCCATGGACGCACCGAGGGCCCCCACCCCAACCGGCACCGTGCCCCCGGCCCCGCCCGCCGAGAACGCCGAGCCGCGCCGCCGCCGCGCCGACCGCGCCCGCGCCGTCGCCGACGTCCTGCGCCAGCAGATCCACACCGGCCGCTTCGCCTCCGGGGAACTGCCCGGCGAGGCCGCCCTGTGCACCGAGTTCGCCGTCTCCCGCAACACCGTCCGCGACGCCCTGGCCCTGCTGCGCGACGACGGCCTGGTCGAGCGCATCCCCCGCCTGGGCACCCTGGTCACCGGCCGCAAGTACGGCCACGGCCTGGACCACCTGCTCGGCCTCAACGAGATCCTGTGCGAGCACGGCGGCATCCGCAACGAGGTGCGCGTGGCCATGGAGACCACCGCCCCGCCCGGCGTCGCCCACCGCCTGGACCTGCCCGCCGGCGCCCCCGTCGTCTACGTGGAACGCCTGCGCCACCTGGGCGACCTGCCGCTCTCCCTGGACCTGACCTACCTGGCCCCCGAGGTCGGCCTGCCCCTGCTGGAGCAGGACCTGGAGCACAACGACGTGTTCGTCCTCATCGAGCGGGCCCTGGGCCGCCCGCTGGGGCTGGCCGACATCACCCTGGAGGCCGTCAACGCCGACGCGCACTCCGCCGCCGTGCTGCACACCCCGCCCGGGGCCGCCCTGCTCCTGCTGGAGCGGCTCACCCGGCTCGACGACGGCCGCCCCGTGGACCTGGAGTACATCCGCTTCCGCGGCGACCGCCTCACCATGCACGGCCGCCTCAACCGCCCCACCCCCACCGCGCCCACGCCCACGCCTGTCCCCGAACCCCGGAGCTGACCACCATGGCCCTCGCGCCCCAGCGGGTCGACGTGCCCGTGACCATCGACGAGTCCCTGTGCATCGACGGCTGCACCCTGTGCGTCGAGATGTGCCCGCTGGGCTCCCTGGCGATCCACCCCGACACCAGCAAGGCCTACATGCACGTGGACGAGTGCTGGTACTGCGGGCCCTGCGCCGCCCGCTGCCCCACCGGCGCCGTCACCGTCAACATGCCCTACCTGCTGCGCTAGCCCTTCCGGGTCCGGCCGCGGACCCGCACGCGCCCCTCCGGTCGTCCGCGCGACCGCCCCGCCCCCTCGTCGAACCCCCCGCGCACCGACCCGAAAGCGACCCCCGTGTCCGTCTCTTCCCTCCTCCCCTCCCCGCACCGGCGCGCCCTGGCGCCCCTGGCCCTGCTCCCCCTGCTACTGACCGGCTACTCCCTGGCCGACACCGCCGGCGGCTCCGGCACGGTCACCGTCACCGTCGGCCACCAGTCACCCACCATCAACACCGCCACCGCCGGAGCGCTCATCCAGGCCCACGGCTTCTTCGAAGACCACCTGGCCCGGGTGGGCGAGGAGACCGGCGTGGAGTACGCGGTGGTGTGGGAGGACCACGACACCGGCGCCCCCATCACCGCCGGGATGCTCGCCGAGAACATCGACATCGGCTCCATGGGCGACTACCCGCTGCTCATCAACGGCTCCCGCGCCCTGGCCCAGGGCGAGCACGCCCGCACCACCCTGGTCTCGGTCACCGGCTACAACCCGCTGGGCGCCCTGAACATGGTGGTGGTCCCGCCCGACTCCCCCGCCCGCACCCTGGACGACCTGGCCGGCGGCACGGTCTCGGCGAGCATCGGCTCGGCCGGGCACGGCACGTTCGTGCAGGCCTGGGAGCGCGCCGGCCTCGAACCCGGCGAGGTCACCGTGGTCAACCAGCAGCCGCAGGTGGGCTCCTCCGCCCTGGGGTCGGGCGAGGTCGACGCCCTGGCCCAGTTCGTGGCCTGGCCGGGCCTGCTGGTGCACCGCGGCGAGGCCCGGCTGCTCTACGACGGCTCGGAGCTGGGGGTGCCCACCCTGCACGGGGTGGTGGTGCGCGACGCGTTCGCCGCCGAGCACCCCGAGGTGGTCCAGGCGTTCCTGCTCGCCCAGCTGGACGCCACCCGCCACCTGCGCGAAAACCCGCTGGAGGCGGCCGAGACGGTCGCGGAGGCCAGCGGGCTGCCGGTGGAGGTGGTGTACCTGTACAACGGCCCCGGCGGCGCGGTCCACTTCGACCCGACGATCAAGCCGGCGCTGGTGGAGGCGCTGCGCGGGGACACCGAGTACCTGGCGGCCATCGACGACTTCGCGGAGCTGGACGTGGACGCGTTCGTCGACGACGGCCCGCTGCGGGAGGCCTTCGCCGCCGAGGGGGTCGAGGACTACGAGGCCGCCCTGGCCGTCACCGACAACCCGCTGCCGATCACCGGCACCGACACCACGTGCGAGGTGGAGGTCACCGACCCGGCCACCGCCGGTGAGCTGTGGATCGACGGCGAGGAGGCCACCCGCCCGGCGGCCACCCCCGAATGCCTGCTGGCCGCCGTGCGCGCGGCCCAGGAGGACGGCGGGCAGGTGCGGGCCGCCTACGTGCCCAACGCCGCGACCGGCACCCGCTGGTTCGCCGACGCCGCCGTGTGGGTGCTCGACCCCGACGCACCCGAGGGCGAGCGCCTGTCCCCCTTCACCACCGAACAGGGCGCCCTGCGCCACCTGGACGGGCGCCCCGGCGCCGAGATCGTCGACTACGACCGCGCCGTCCGGGAGGCCCGGCCGTGACCGCCGCACCCGACCGCACCCCCGATGGCGCTCCCGCACCGGCCCCCGGAGCCCGGGCCGCGGCGCCCACCGCACGCCCCCGCCGCCACCGCGAACGCCCCGCGTGGACCTCCTACGCGCTGCGCACCGCCTCGGTGCTGGCGGCCCTGACGGCCTGGCAGTTGCTGACCTTCTACGACGTGCGGCTGTGGCTGCGCTTCGACGCCCTGCCCACCGTCACCGAGGTGGCCGCCGAGCTTGTGGAGCGGCTGGGCTCGCCGCTGTTCCACCTGGACCTGGCCCAGAGCCTGATCCGCATCCTCACCGGGTTCGGGCTGGCCGCGGTGGCCGGGACCGTCGCCGGTATCGCCCTGGGGCGCTCGCGCACCGCCCGCGACCTGTTCTCACCGCTGGTGGAGGTGGTCCGGCCGATCCCGGCGATCGCGCTGGTGCCGGTGGCGATCCTGCTGTTCCCCACCGGCGAGCAGGGCATCGTGTTCATCACCTTCGCCGCCGCGTTCTTCCCCGTCCTGGTCAGCACCCGCCACGCGGTGCGGGCGCTGCCCACCATCTGGGAGGACGCCCTGCTCACCCTGGGCGCCACCCGGTGGACGGTGCTGACCCGGGTGGTGCTGCCCGGGATCGCACCCGGCGTGTTCGGCGGCCTGTCGGTGGGCATGGGCGTGGCCTGGATCTGCGTGATCTCCGCGGAGATGATCTCCGGCCGCCTGGGGGTGGGCTACCGCACCTGGCAGGCCTACACGGTGGTCGACTACCCGGGGGTGTTCGTCGGGATGCTCACCATCGGCCTGCTGGGCTGGCTCACCTCCGGCGCCGTGGAACTGCTGGGGCGGCGGCTGACCCGGTGGCTGCCGCGCGACACCGAGGGGGACCGATGACCGCACCCGACACCGCCACCATCAACGCCGTCCCCACCGTCGTCGGAGAGCGGGCCCCGGCCGGGCTGGCCCTGGAGGAGGTCACGGTGGCCTTCGCCGGCGCCCGGGTCGTGGAGGGCCTGTCACTGGCCGCGGCCCCCGGCGAGGTCCTGGTCCTCACCGGCCCCTCCGGGTGCGGCAAGTCCACCCTGCTGCGGGTGCTGGCCGGGCTGCTGGCCCCCGACTCGGGCACCGCCTCGGCCGACGGCGTCCCCGTCACCGGGACCGGCGCCGACCGGGCCCTGGTCTTCCAGGACGACGCCCTGCTGCCCTGGCTGACCGTGCGCCGCAACGTGGAGCTGGCCCTGCGGCTGCGCGGCGTGCCCCGCGCCGAACGCCGGGCCCGCGCCGAGAAGTGGATCGGCGAGGTGGGCCTGGCCGGGTTCGGCGACCACCTGCCGCGCCGGCTGTCGGGCGGGATGCGCCAGCGCGTCCAGCTCGCCCGCACCCTCATCGGCGCGCCCCGGGCGGTCCTCATGGACGAACCCTTCGGGGCGCTGGACACCCGTACCCGCGCCGACGTCCAGGACCTGCTGGTGCGCACCCTGGCCGCCCACCCCGCCACCGTCGTCTTCGTCACCCACGACGTGGACGAGGCCGTGTTCCTGGGCGACCGCGTCGCCGTCCTGGGCCCGGCCGGGACCGGGGTGCGCGAGGTGGTCCCCGTCCCCCGCCCGCGCGAGCGCGCCGCCCGCGACACCGCCCCGGTCCGCGAGGCCCGCGCCCGGGTCCTGGCCGCCCTGTCCCACCCCGCTCCCACTACCGCTGCCGCACCGCCCCAGGAGGCCCCGTGATCGCCCCCGACCCCGCCGACCGCACCCGCCTGGACTGCGACGTCCTCATCATCGGCGGCGGCACCGCCGGGACCATGGCCGCGCTGACCGCCGCCGAACACGGCGCCTCGGTGCTGCTGCTGGAGAAGGCGCACGTGCGCCACTCCGGAGCCCTGGCCATGGGCATGGACGGCGTCAACAACGCCGTCGTCCCCGGCAAGGCCTCCCCCGAGGACTACGTCGCCGAGATCACCCGCGCCAACGACGGCATCGTGGACCAGCGCACCGTCCACCGCACCGCCACCCGCGGCTTCGCCATGGTCCAGCGCCTGGAACGCTACGGCGTCAAGTTCGAGAAGGACGAGTACGGCGAGTACAACGTGCGCCGGGTGCACCGCTCGGGCAGCTACGTGCTGCCCATGCCCGAGGGCAAGGACGTCAAGAAGGTCCTGTACCGGGAGCTGCGCCGACGCGAGGTCCGGGAGAAGGTCCGCATCGAGAACCGGGTCATGCCCGTGCGGGTCCTCACCGACGACGTCGACGGCACCCGCCGGGCGGTGGGCGCGGTCGCCTTCGACACCCGCACCGGCGCCTTCGTCGTCATCGCCGCCAAGTCGGTGATCCTGGCGACCGGCCCCTGCGGGCGCCTGGGCCTGCCCGCCAGCGGCTACCTCTACGGCACCTACGAGAACCCCACCAACGCCGGCGACGGCCACGCGATGGCCTACCACGCCGGGGCCGAGCTCAGCGGCATCGAGTGCTTCCAGATCAACCCGCTCATCAAGGACTACAACGGGCCCGCCTGCGCCTACGTCGCCAACCCCTTCGGCGGCTACCAGGTCAACAACCGGGGCGAGCGGTTCGTGGACTCCGACTACTGGTCGGGAAAGATGATGGCCGAGGTCTCCCGCGAGATCGACTCCGCCCGCGGACCCGTCTACCTCAAGGTCAGCCACCTGCCCGAGGAGACCCTGGAATCGCTCGAAGACATCCTGCACACCACCGAGCGCCCCACCCGCGGCACCTTCCACGCCGGGCGCGGCCACGACTACCGCACCCACGACATCGAGATGCACATCTCCGAGATCGGCCTGTGCGGGGGCCACTCCGCGTCGGGGGTGTGGGTGGACGAGGACGGCGCCACCACCGTCCCGGGCCTGTACGCCGCCGGGGACCTGGCGTGTGTGCCGCACAACTACATGATCGGCGCGTTCGTGTTCGGCGACCTGGCGGGCGGGCACGCCGCCCGCTCCGCCCCCGAACTGCCCGCCCCCGCCGACCTGCCCGAGGACCAGGTGCTGGCCGCGCACGAGCTGATCTACCGGCCGCTGCGCAACCCCGGCGGGCCGCCCCAGCAGCAGGTGGAGTACAAGCTGCGCCGGTTCGTCAACGACTACGTGGCCCCGCCCAAGACCGCCGTCAAGCTGGGCATCGCCGTGGAGGCGTTCGAGCGGATGCGCGGCGAGATCGCCGCCATGGGCGCGGCCACCCCGCACGAGCTGATGCGGTGCGCGGAGGTGGACTTCATCCGCGACTGCGCGGAGATGGCGGCCCGCGCCTCGGCGACCCGCACCGAGAGCCGGTGGGGGCTCTACCACGAGCGCGCCGACCTGCCCGAGAGCGACGACGAGCAGTGGCTGTACCACCTGAACCTGTACAAGGGCGCGGACGGGCGGATGGCGTTCGTCAAGCGCCCGGTCGCCCCCTACCTGGTGCCGGTGCCGGAGTTCGAGGCGCGGCTGCCCGGTGGCGGACCGGTGCCGGTGGCCGAACCGGAGGTGGCGGTGGGCCGCGCGGGCGGGCAGGCGCCGCCCCGGCCCCGCCCGGCGCCCGTCGCGGAGGCCGCCGCGGAGGTCGCGGAGGCCGCCGCGGAGGAGGTCGGCGCCTCGCCGCGGGTGGTGGAGCTGCTCGCCCTGGCCGGGGACGACCCGGGCCTGGACCGCGTCGCCCCCTACCTGGCCGACGCCGACCCGACGGTGCGGGCCACGGCCGTGGCGGTGCTGACCGAGGCGGCGCCCGAGGGGACCGGCCCGGCCCTGGTGGGGCTGCTGGAGGACCCCGACCCGGCGCCGCGCCGGGCGGCGGTGGCGGCCCTGCGCGAGCTGGTGGAGGTGCTGGACCCGGGGCTGGAGCGGGAGCTGCGCGACCGGGCCGGTGCGGCCGACGCCGTGGTGCGCGCCGGGGTGCTGGACGTGCTGCGCGCCCTGGGCGGCACCCCGGCCGCCGTGTTCGAAAGGGCGCTGGCCGACGCCGACCACCGGGTGCGCATCGAGGCGGTGCGCGGGCTGATCTCCCTGAACGCGGTGCCCGCCATCGCCGCCGCGGCCGCCGACCCCTCCCGCGAGGTCCGCATCAAGGTCGCCGAGGGCCTGGCCACCGTCGCCGCCGCGCAGGCGGACACGGCCACCGAGGAGGCGGCAGGCGCCGTAGCCGCCGCGGGTACGCCCACCGGCGCGGCGTCGGACCCTGCGGACACCGGCGGGGAGGCAGGCCTCGCGACCGCCGCGGGTACGCCCACCGGCGGGGCGGCGGACCGTGCGGCCACCGCGGGCGCGGCCGCCGACACCGGGGCGGGCGGCCCCGCGCCCATCACCGGTCCGGACACCCCGGCGGTGGCGGCGCTGCGGGTGCTGCGGGCGGACGCCGACGCGCTGGTGCGGGCGGCGGCGCTGGGCGCGTTCGCGGCCGTGCACCCGGGCGAGGAGGACGTGGCGGCGGCGCGGGCGGCCCTGGCCGACGGCGCCTGGCAGGTGCGCCGCGGCGCGGTGCGGGCGCTGGCGGGCGCCGGACCCGACCGGGCCCTGCCCGTCCTGGGCGAGGCGTGGGGCGACCCCCACCCCGACGTGCGCAAGGCCGTGGTGCTCGCCCTGGCCCCCTGGGCCGACCGGGCCGAGGCGGCCCGGGTCCTGGGCGAGGCCCTGGCCGACGACGACGCCGACGTGCGCGCCCACGCCCGGCACGCCCTGCGCTGACCCGCCGGCCGCCGCCCGCCTGTGGTCGGACCTCGGCACGGTCTCGCCCGGAGACCTTGCCCCCGGCCATCCCATGGCCCTACGTTGTTCGATGATCAACGAACTACCCGGGTGGGAGCAACAGTGAGAATCCTTGTCGTGGGTGCGGGCGCGGTCGGCGGCTACTTCGGCGCCCGCCTGGTCCAGGCGGGCCGGGACGTCGACTTCCTGGTCCGCCCGGCCCGCGCCGACCTGCTGCGCGAACACGGCCTGCGGATCCGCGACCTGGACGGCACCGTCGAGGCCGTCCCCGTCACCGCGGTCACCGCCGACACCCTCACCCCCGACTACGACCTGGTCGTCCTGGCCGTGAAGTCCTACGGGTTCGACGCCGCCCTCAAGGACATCGCCCCCGCCGTGGGCCCGGGCACCGTCGTGCTGCCCTTCCTCAACGGCATGCGGCACATGGACGCCCTCACCGACCGGTTCGGCGCCGACCGCGTCTACGGCGGCGTGGCCATGGTCCAGACCCGCCTGGGCGAGGACGGCGAGATCATCGAGGTCGGCAAGATGGCCCAGCTCATCTACGGCCCCGTCACCGGCACCCCCGTCCTGCCCCCGGAGCGGGTGCACGCCGCCCTGGACACCGGGACCTACTCCGCCACCGCCGCCACCGAGGCGGTGCAGGAGCTGTGGGACAAGTGGGTGTTCCTGGCGACCATGGGCGCCTGCAACTGCCTGATGCGCGCCCCCATCGGACAGATCAACTCCACCGAGGGCGGGCGCGGCTTCTCCCGCGCCGTGTTCGAGGAGGCCGCCGCCGTCTCCACCGCCTCCGGATACCCCATCCGCCCCCACGTGCGCGAGCGCGCCGACGCGATGCTCGGCAACACCACCGCCCAGACCACCACCTCCCTGTACTGGGACCTCACCAACGACAACCCCGTGGAGGCCGACCACATCATCGGCGACCTGGTCGCCCGCGGCCGCGACCTGGGCGTGCCCACACCGCTGTTCGCCCTGGCCGACCTGCACCTGCGCGTGTACGAGACCGGCCGCGCCTGAACCCGCCCCCGGTCGGCGGGGTGTGCCCGGTATCCTCCCCCCGCACGCCCCACCGATCGGAGTCCCATGCCCCGCCGCCCCCTGTCCCCGCCCCTGCTGCTGTGCGTCCTGCTCGCGACCGCCTGCGGGAACACCGTCGACGACACCGGCGGGCAGGTGCGCGACCACGGGTCCGCACCCGTCCCCACCGGCACCGGATCGCAGGAGGCCGGGGACGTCAACGGCGACGGGTACCCCGACCTGGTCTTCGCCGCCGACCAGGTCCCCGACGAGTCCACCGCCGCGGCCGACCGCGTCATCGTCGTCTACGGCTCCGCCGAGGGCCTGGACCCGGCCACCCGCACCGTCCTGGACCCGGGCGCGGTCTTCGCGGTGTCCGCCCCCGCCACCGGCGGCGACGGCGTCCGGGGGCAGGCCGTCGACCTGGACGGGGACGGGTTCGCCGACATCCCCCTGGTCCACACCTCCGATGAGGCGGGCGGGCGCGCCGTGCACGCCGTGTACTGGGGCGGCCCCACCGGCCCCGACCCCGACGCCGCCCCGGTCCCGCTGACCCTGCCCGGGGAGGAGGCGTGGTCGGCCGGGTGGCCCCCGGCCGCGGCCGGCGACCTCGACGGCGACGGCGCCACCGACCTGGCCCTGGTCCGCGAGACGGACACCGGCGTCGAGGAGTACGAGATCACGGCGCTGTACGGCCCCTTCGGCCGGGACGGCGCCCCGGCCCGCGCCGCCGCCCACCCCTTCCCGACCTGGGTCGGTTCCCTGGTCGCCGGGCCCGCCGGGAGCGCCGGGGACGGCGGGTCCCCGCTGCTGGTGCAGCACTCCAGCGACGGCGAGCAGACCCTCAACACCCTGTTCCTCACCGGCACCGACGACCCGGCCGACTGGACGCGCGTCGACACGGTGGGCGGGTCCATGGCCGCCTTCGGCGACCTGGACGGCGACGGCGCCGCCGACCTCGTCGTGGGCGACGACGGCAACCGCAACAACGAGCCCGGGTTCGAGACCGAACCCCCCGAGGTCCACCACCGCCTCAACCTCTACCCCGGCCCCCTGACCGCCGACCCGGGCGACCCGGTCGGCGTCGACCTGCCGGGGCAGGAGACCGCCGTCACCGGCGGGACCCGGGTCCTGGCCCTGTGCGACACCGACGGCGACGGGGTGCGCGAGGCCGCCGTCGGCCGCGCCGGGCACGGGGTCGACACCGCGTTCTGGGCCGACGGGGCCCTGGAGGTCGACGACACCGACCCGGTGGCGGTGTGGGGCCCCGAGGAGGGGCCGCTGGGCGGCGGCTCCGAGCAGGAGCGGGTGGCGACGCTCGCCGGGTGCGCCGACCACGACGCGAACGGCTCCGACGAACTCCTGTTCACCTACTCCCCCGGACCCCGGACCCCCGTCCCGGCCCGCTGGTGGGCCACCGAGGACGGCCGGGCCTTCACCACCTTCGACAGCGCGGGCTTCGAGGACTGACCGCGGCCGGGGCCGGGACCGGCTCTCCTCCGGGCCGTCTCTCTCCGGGACCGGGGCGGCCACGGCTCCGCGGGCGGGCCCGCCGCGGGCACCCCGACGACCCGCGTCCCCGGGAACGGCCTCCTCGGCGGGCACCCCGGGCACGTCCCGCCCCCGGTCCATCTCTCCGGGCTCCCCGGGACCGGGGCGGCGATCACCTCGGGGACCGGCTCCTCCGCGGGTGCCCCGGGCACGTCCCGCACCCACGGGCCGGCCGCCCCGGGTGCGCCCCGCCCGGGTTCGAGCGCCCCGCCCCCGGGGGAGGACCTGAGGGGACGCATCGCGCACACCCGTTCCCAACACCAGGGCCGGTCACCCGGCCCGGGGCCGCCCCTGGTTATGGTGCCCGTACCGACGCGCGGGGCGTACACGCGCACACGAGGGCGCACACCGTCGACGGGGCCGGTCGCGCGCACCCGCGGTGCGACCTCCGCCGTTCCCACCGACCAGAAGGACACCATGTTCCGCACAGTGCTTGTGGCCAACCGGGGCGAGATCGCCATCCGGGCCCTGCGCGCCGCCTACGAACTGGGCGCCCGGACCATCGCGGTCTTCCCCCACGAGGACCGCAACTCGCTGCACCGGCTCAAGGCCGACGAGGCCTACCAGATCGGCGAACCGGGCCACCCGGTCCGCGCCTACCTGTCCGTCGACGAGATCGTCCGCGCCGCCCGCGAGTCCGGGGCCGACGCCGTCTACCCCGGGTACGGGTTCCTGTCGGAGAACCCCCACCTGGCCCGCGCCTGCGAGGAGGCCGGCATCACCTTCGTCGGCCCGCCCGCCGACGTCCTGGAACTGACCGGCAACAAGGCCACCGCGGTGGCCGCCGCCCGCGAGGCCGGGGTTCCGGTGCTGGAGTCCTCGGCGCCCTCCGCCGACGCCGACACCCTCATCGAAGCGGCCGCCGGGATCGGGTTCCCGCTGTTCGTCAAGGCGGTCGCCGGGGGCGGCGGCCGCGGCATGCGCCGGGTCGACCACCCGGACCGGCTGCCCGAGGCGCTGGCCGCGGCCATGCGCGAGGCCGAGTCCGCGTTCGGCGACCCCACCGTGTTCCTGGAGAAGGCGGTCATCGACCCCCGCCACATCGAGGTACAGATCCTCGCCGACGGCGAGGGCGACGTGGTGCACCTGTACGAGCGCGACTGCTCCCTCCAGCGCCGCCACCAGAAGGTCATCGAGCTGGCCCCGGCCCCCAACCTGGACCCGGACCTGCGCGCCCGCATCTGCGACGACGCCGTCCGGTTCGCCCGCCGCATCGGCTACCGCAACGCCGGGACCGTGGAGTTCCTGGTCGGCGCGGACGGCTCCCACGTGTTCATCGAGATGAACCCGCGCATCCAGGTCGAGCACACCGTGACCGAGGAGGTCACCGACATCGACCTGGTGCAGTCCCAGATGCGCATCGCCTCCGGCGAGACCCTCGCCGACCTGGGCATCTCCCAGGACACCATCGCGGTGCGCGGGGCCGCCCTGCAATGCCGCATCACCACCGAGGACCCCGCCAACGGGTTCCGCCCCGACACCGGCATCATCAGCGCCTACCGCTCCCCCGGCGGCTCGGGCATCCGCCTGGACGGCGGCACCGCCGCCGCCGGCACCGAGATCAGCCCGCACTTCGACTCTTTGCTGGTCAAGCTCACCTGCCGCGGCCGGGACCTGACCACCGCCGTCAACCGGGCCCGCCGCGCCGTCGCCGAGTTCCGTATCCGCAGCGTCGCCACCAACATCCCGTTCCTCCAGGCCGTGCTGGAGGACCCCGACTTCCAGGCGGGCCGGGTCACCACCTCCTTCATCGAGGAGCGCCCCCACCTGCTGACCGCGCGGCCCTCCGCCGACCGCGGCACCCGCCTGCTCACCTACCTGGCCGACGTCACCGTCAACAAGCCGCACGGGGAGCGCCCGCACCTGATCGACCCCGCCCTCAAGTTGCCCCCGCTCCCGGCCGGGTCCCCGCCCGCCGGGTCGCGGCAGCGCCTGGCCGAGCTGGGCCCGGAGGGGTTCGCCCGGTGGCTGCGCGAGTCCCCCAACGTCGGGGTCACCGACACCACGTTCCGCGACGCCCACCAGTCGCTGCTGGCCACCCGGGTGCGCACCAAGGACCTGCTGGCCATCGCCCCCGTCGTGGCGCGCACCCTGCCCGGGCTGCTGTCCCTGGAGGCGTGGGGCGGGGCCACCTACGACGTGGCGCTGCGGTTCCTGGCCGAGGACCCCTGGGAGCGGCTGGCCGCCCTGCGCGAGGCCGTCCCCAACATCTGCCTGCAGATGCTGCTGCGCGGCCGCAACACCGTCGGCTACACCCCCTACCCCACCGAGGTCACCGCCGCGTTCGTGGAGGAGGCCGCCGCCACCGGGATCGACATCTTCCGGATCTTCGACGCCCTCAACGACGTCGAACAGATGCGCCCGGCCATCGAGGCGGTCCGCGCCACCGGCACCTCCGTCGCCGAGGTCGCCCTGTGCTACACCGGCGACCTGTCCGACCCGGCCGAGGAGCTCTACACCCTCGACTACTACCTGCGCCTGGCCGAGAAGATCGTGGACGCCGGCGCGCACGTGCTCGCCGTCAAGGACATGGCCGGCCTGCTGCGCGCCCCGGCCGCCGCGACCCTGGTGGAGGCGCTGCGCCGGGAGTTCGACCTGCCCGTGCACGTCCACACCCACGACACCGCCGGCGGCCAGCTGGCCACCTACCTGGCCGCGGTGGGCGCGGGCGCCGACGCCGTGGACGGCGCGGTGGCGTCCATGGCCGGGACCACCTCCCAGCCGTCGCTGTCGGCGATCATCGCCGCCTTCGACCACACCGAGAAGACCACCGGGCTGAGCCTTGCGGCCGCGGGCGACCTGGAGCCGTACTGGGAGGCGGTACGGCGCGTCTACGCCCCGTTCGAGGCGGGCCTGTCCTCGCCGACCGGGCGGGTGTACCACCACGAGATCCCCGGCGGGCAGCTGTCCAACCTGCGCACCCAGGCGATCGCGCTGGGGCTGGGCGACCACTTCGAGGACATCGAGGCGATGTACGCCGCCGCCGACCGGATGCTGGGGCGGCTGGTCAAGGTCACCCCCTCCTCCAAGGTGGTGGGCGACCTGGCCCTGCACCTGGTCGGCGCCGGGGTGTCCCCGGCCGACTTCGAGGCCGACCCGTCGCGGTTCGACATCCCCGACTCGGTGGTGGGGTTCCTGCACGGCGAGCTGGGGGTGCCCCCGGGCGGCTGGCCCGAGCCGTTCCGCACCCGCGCCCTACAGGGGCGCCCGGCGGCCCGGCCGGTGGTGGAGCTGAACGAGGAGCAGCGCGAGGGCCTGGACAAGGACCGGCGCGCCACCCTGAACCGGCTGCTGTTCCCGGCGCCGACGGAGGAGTTCCAGAAGCACCGGTCGGCCTACGGCGACACCAGCGTGGTCTCCAGCGCCGACTTCTTCTACGGCCTGCGCCCGGGCCGGGAGTGCACGGTGGACCTGGACCCGGGGGTGCGGCTGCTCATCGAACTGGAGGCGGTGGGCGAGCCCGACGAGCGCGGGGTGCGCACCGTGCTGGCCCGGCTCAACGACCAGCTGCGGCCGCTACAGATCCAGGACCGGTCGCTGGCGTCGGCGGTGCGCGAGGCGGAGAAGGCCGACAAGAACGTGCCCGGGCACGTGGCGGCGCCGTTCGCGGGCGTGGTGACGCTGGTGGCGGGCGCCGGTGAGGCGGTCGAGGCCGGGGCCACCGTCGCCACGATCGAGGCGATGAAGATGGAGGCGGCGATCACCGCGCCGGTGGCGGGCACGGTCGCGCGGGTGGCGATCGACCGCGTCCAGCGCGTGGACGGCGGCGACCTGCTGGTCGTCCTGGAGTAGTGGGACTGGAGCGGTAGAGCTGGAGTAGGGCTCCTTATGGCACGCCCCCGCCGCGACGCGGCGGGGGCGTTCGTGTGCGCCCCGGGGGTCCTGGCGGCGGGGCCCCGGGGGTGGGGGTCCCGGGGGCGGGGGTCCTAGAGGGAAGGGGTGGCCGGTGCGGTGGGGAGACGGTGAGGGGGCGGTGAGGAGACACCGTCCTGCCCCGCCCGGGAAGTGCGCACGCGGCGCCTCCCCAACCTGACGGAGCCCCCTCACCTGACAACTACTGAATCCGTTGCCATCCATCAAGCCTACAACCATCTCCGCACTTTGAGGCAAAATTTGATCAGGTTTCAGTTGCCCGGCTATTGACTTACAACGGTCTCCGCGTCTTCAATGGGCCACTATGCGTGAGACACATCACCCCACCCCTTCCGACCCCGGCGTCGGAGCCAAAGGGCTGGCCCGCGGCCGCGTGGGCGTCCTGTCCGGTGCCCTGATCGGCGTATCCACCGTCGCCCCGGCCTATACGCTCACCGCCACCATCGGCCTCATCGCCGCCTCCGTCGGCCTCAAGATGCCCGCGATCTTCATCGCCGGGTTCATCCCGATGTTCCTCACCGCGTACGCCTACCGCGAGCTGAACAACGCCATGCCCGACTGCGGGGCGTCCTTCACCTGGTCGGCCCGCGCCTTCGGCCCCTACGTGGGCTGGATGTGCGGCTGGGGCATGGTCGCGGCCACGATCATCGTGCTCTCCAGCCTGGCGTCGGTCGCGGTCGAGTTCGGCTACCTGTTCCTGGGCCAACTCCTCGGCGACCCGGCCATCGCCGCACTGGCCGACGACAAAGCCGTCAACGTGGCCTCCACCGTCGCCCTCATCGCCCTGGCCACCGCCGTCGGCTACCGGGGCGTCACCGTCACCCAGCGCCTCCAGGCGGTCCTGGTCGTCTTCCAGCTGGCCGTGCTGGGCCTGTTCATCGTGGCCGCGTTCGTCCAGATCTCCACCGGCCGCGCCGCCGACCCGGCGCCCTTCGAACTCGACTGGTTCAACCCGTTCACCGGGCTGACCACGGTGGCGTTCGTGGCCGGGGTGACCGGGTCGATCTTCGCGTTCTGGGGGTGGGACACCTGTCTGACCCTCAACGAGGAGAGCCGCGACCCCGAACGCACCCCCGGCCGGGCCGGACTGCTGTGCGTGGCCGCCATCCTGCTCACGTACCTGCTGGTCACCGTGGCCGCCATGATGTACGCCGGGGTCGGGGAGAGCGGGCTGGGGCTGAGCAACCCCGACACCGCCGACAACGTGTTCGCGGCGCTGGCCGGGCCGGTGCTGGGCGGCCCCGGCGGCATGCTGCTGTTCCTGGCCGTGGTGGCCTCCAGCGTCGCCAGCCTGCAGACCACGCTGCTGCCCGCGGCGCGCACCATGCTGGCGATGGGCTCCTACGGGGCGTTCCCGCGCTCGCTGGCGCGGACCCACCCGCGCTTCCACGTCCCGTCCCGGGCGGTGGTCATCGCGGGGGCGACCACCGCGGCGTTCTACACGGTGACGATGTACCTGAGCGAGCGGGTGCTGTACGACATGGTGGCCTCGCTGGGCATCATGATCTGCTTCTACTACGGGATCACGGCGTTCGCCTGCGCCTGGTTCTTCCGCCGCTCGCTGCGCGGGGCGCGCGACGTGGTGTTCCGGCTGGTGTTCCCGGTGACGGGCGGCCTGATGCTGCTGGGCGTGTTCGGGGTGTCGGTGCACGACAGCCTGGACCCGGCCTACGGCAGCGGCAGCTCCGTGGGCGGGATGGGGCTGGTGTTCGTGATGGCCTGCGGCATCCTCGCCCTGGGCGCGGTGCTCATGGTCATCACCCGGCTGCGCGACCCGGAGTACTTCCGCAGGGGCGTCGCCCCCACCGCCTCGGAGGAGGGGCCCGGCGAGGGTCCGCCCCCGGCGCCGGAGCGCACGGCCGAACCCGTCTGACCCGGTCCCGGGCCGGGCCGCACCTTCCCGGCCCGGGGCCGCCCGGACCCTCCGGGGTGCCGGTGTTCAGCACCGCGAAAGGTCCGCACCGCTGAAAGTCAGCACCGCTGAAGATCAGCACCACTGAAGATCAGCGGTGCTGAAGACCGGCGCCCGCACCCCGCCACCGTCCGCGGCGGGGTGCGGGCCCTCCCAAGCGGCGGGCCCGAAGGCGTCTCAGGCGGCGGCGCGGCGGCGGGCCCGGGCGGCCAACGCCACGTCCACCAGCACGAACGCCGCCAGCGAAACCGCGAACAGCGGCAGCAGCCACCCCACCGCCAGGGCGATCGCCGCCACCGCCGCCTTGCCCCACCAGGGCAGCGCCCACCAGGCGCCCCGGACCACCGGGCGGCCCACCGCCCAGGCGCCCGCGCGGGCCGGGCGGCGCAGCCACCACATCCGGTAGCCCCACACCACCAGCCCCAGGACGGCCAGCGCGATCACCGTCAGCAGCACCTGGTTGACGACGCCGAACAGCAGGCCCATGTGGAAGGCGATGCCCCAGCTGGTGAGCTTGGCGGGCAGCGGGTGGTCGGCGAACCGCAGCTCCTCCACCACCTCGCCGGTGGCGGCGTCCACCGCGACCGCGTCCTTGTGCGCGGGCCAGCGGTCCTGCGTTCCCCGCACGGTGTAGGCGGCGCCCTCCTGCACCGGCAGGGTCACCTCCACCGGGCCGGCCAGCCCGGCGTCGCGGGCCGCGGCCAGCACGGCGTCCGCGTCCACCCCGTGGCCGGTGTGCCCGCCGTGGTCCTCGTGGCCCCCGTGTCCCCCGTGGTCGGAGGGCGCGGGGGTGCTCAGGGAGGGGGAGGTCCATCCCCAGGCCTGGCGCAGCTCGCCGATGTTCTCCCCGGCGAACCGCGACCAGGTCAGCCCGGTGGCGGCCAGCAGCAGCACCCCGGCCAGCGCCCACACCCCGACGGCCCCGTGCCAGGACAGGGTGCGCGCCCGGCCGGTGGCCGCGGTGTCGGGCACCAGCACCCGGCGCACCGCCCTGGCGCGGCGGCGCCGCCCGATCCACAGGGCCGCCCCGCCCAGGGCGACCACCCAGATCCAGGTGGCGGCCAGCTCGCTGTAGAACCGGCCCACCTCCCCCAGGTGCAGGTCCTTGTGCAGCCCGGCCAGCCAGGACCGCACCGGCAGCGATCCGCTGCCCCCGTAGCTGGTGGTCTCCCCCAGCACCTCGCCGGTGTGCGGGTCCACGAACACGGCCAGCCGGTGGCTCTGTGCCAGCCCCTCGACCTCGGCCAGCACCCGCGTGCTGTCGCCGGGCTCCGCCGCGGGGCGCACGGCGACCACGGTGGCGTCGGGCCGGGCCGCCGCTGCCGCCGCCACCTGCTCCGCCAGCGGCACCGTCCCCGCCCCGGCCTCGACGGTGAGCAGGTCCGCGTACACCACCTGCTCGATCTGCGGCGTCCACACGTAGATGAGCCCGGTCAGCGCCGCCACCGCGATGAACGGCGCCACGAGCACCCCGGCGTAGAAGTGCAGCCGCAGCAGCAGCGGCCGCACCGCCGCCCACGCCCCGCCCCGGGCCGCTGCGGCCCCCTCGCCGCCGGTCTCACCCACGGACGTACCCGCGGCCACCCGGCCCTCGGCCACCGCGACGGCGGCGCCGACAGTGCGACCACCGGGCGCCGACGCGCCCGTCCCCTCGCCACGGCCCCCGTCCGAGCGACCTGTGGGGCTCTCGGCGGGACGTCCCTCACCGGTCACCCCCTCGGCGCGGCCCCCGGCCACGGCACTCTCCCCCACCGGGCTCTCGGACAAGGGGTCGGCGGCTCTCTCCGCCGGGTCGGCGGCGCGGGCCTCGGCGGCCGGAGGG
>NZ_JBJJBV010000112.1:0-19541 GCF_045446735.1 Nocardiopsis protaetiae | reverse complement strand
TTGAGCCGCTCCATGATCTGCTTGGCGCGGACCTTGCCGACGCCGGGGAGGGACTCCAGCAGGGCGGAGACCTTCATCTTGCCGATGACGTCGTCCTTGAGCCCGTCGGCGAGCACCTTGGACAGCGAGATGCCGCCGTTCTTCAGCTTGTTCTTGACCTCAGCGCGCTCTTTTCTGGCCTTGGCGGCCTTCTCGAGAGCCGCGCTGCGCTGCTCGGGTGTGAGGGGAGGAAGGGCCACGCCGGGTCACCTCGGATTTCTACTCGTTTGTAGAGGGCGGACGCCTGCGCAAGTTAGTAGGTCTGACCCCTGTTAGGCAACGTAAAGTGCCCTTTCAGCGGCTATTTCATCGAACTAACTACTCAGAGTAGCCACTCAATTGCACTAAGAGATGAAAATCAGGACTTTGGTCCCGATTGGACGCGCCATAAAGCACGTCACCTGCGCAGGTCACAGAGGGGTGAGCCGGGTCACTCTCAGCTTCGGATTCCGCATTTGGGACATACCGAATCAGTGACCCTCTGTGACCGAATCCCGCCTCCTCCCGGGCGCCGGAATCGCGTGTCAGACACGGGCCCCGGCACGGCGCACGACCTCCGCGATGGCGGCCGCCGCCGCGCCGGGGTCCGGCGCCCGGGTGATGGGGCGGCCGATGACCAGAAGGTCCGCCCCCGCCGCGATGGCCTCCTCCGGGGTCGCCACCCGTGACTGGTCACCCCTGTCCGCCCCAGCCGGGCGCACGCCCGGCGTGATGAGGGTGATGTCCGGGCCCACTTCGGCGCGCACCAGGGCCACCTCCTGGGGCGAGCAGACCAGGGCACGGGCCCCGGCGCCCACCGCCAGCACCGCCAGCCGGCGCACCGCGTCGCGAGCCGGACCGAGCAGCCCCACCTGCTCCAGGTCCTTCTCGTCCATCGAGGTGAGCACCGTCACGGCGGCGATCTTGGTGTCCGGCGCGGCCTCCACCGCGGCCCGGACCATGTCCGCCCCTCCCCCCGCGTGCACGGTCAGGATGGCGGGCCTGAGACCGGCGACGCTGCGCGCCGCCCCCGCCACCGTCGCCGGGATGTCGTGGAGCTTGAGGTCGAGGAACACCCCGACCCCGCTGGCGCCGCGCACCGCGCTGACGACCTCCGGGCCGTAGCGCAGGTAGAGCTCCAGACCCACCTTGACCGTGCTGACGTGGGGGGCGACCGCCGAGGCCCAGGTCGCCGCCGTCTCGATCTCCTTGGCGTCGATCGCGACGGCGATGGGCGCGGAAGGCGCGGTCATCGATCACTTCCTTTCGTGTGCCATCGGCCCCGTGGCCGATGCGTCGCATCCGCCCGCGTTCTTACGAACGCGATTACGAATGCACGTTCACTGTCCTGTGCACACCGCCATGGTGTGCGGTTCCCAGAACCGGGCGCTTCATGCGCCCGGAGAGGGTCACTTCGTCGTAACGACCGCCCACGCGGCCGTAGGCGGCCTTTGCCCGACTTCCGGCCTATCCGTACCCGGACGCAGGCGTTCGGTCGCACAGCGCCACCTCAGCGCCGTTCAGGCCGGTCAGAGCATGCGCGGCCCGAGTGCGGCCCTCACACCCCGACCCCGGGCCGGTGGGCGGCGCCCACCAGGTCCGCGGCCCGGGGGACGCCCTTCGCTTCCAGCGCCTCGGTGAACTCGCGCAGCACCCGCACGCACGCCGAGGGGTCGGAGAAGTTGATCGTGCCCCCGGCGACCGCGCTGGCCCCGGCCGCCATGAACTCCACGACGTCGGCCCCGGTGCGCACCCCGCCCATGCCGATGATCGGCATCTCCGGCAGCGCCTCGTGGACCCGGTACACGCAGCCCACCGCCAGCGGCCGGATCGCCGGACCCGACAGCCCGCCCATGCCCCCGGCCACCGCCGGGCGCAGCGTCCGCGGGTCCACGGCCATGCCGCGCACCGTGTTGATCATCGACAGGCCGTCCGCGCGGGCCTCGGCGCAGGCCGTCGCCAGCGCCACCACGTCGGGCACGTCCGCGGCGAGCTTGGCCAGCACCGGCAGGTCCGACCGGGCGTGCGAGCGCACGGTGCTCACCACGGCGGCCGCCCGCGCGGCGTCGTCGGCGAACCGGCGCCCGTCCGGGTCGGCCGGGTCCGGGCACGACAGGTTGACCTCGATCGCGCCCACCCCCGGCTCGGCGGAGATCCGCCGGGCCAGCTCGCCGAACTCGGCGGTGCCCGAGCCCGCGACGGACACGATGGCCCGCCCGCCCCGGGACAGCAGCCACGGCAGGTCGCGCTGGAGGAACACGTCCACGCCCGGCCCCTGCATGCCGGTGGTGCTCAGCATGCCGCTGGGCGTCTCGGCCATGCGCGGCGCCGGGCGTCCGGCGTGCGGCTCCAGCATCACGGACTTGGTGGTGACGGCGCCGATATCGGCGATGTCGAAGAACTGGGCCAGCTCCCGGCCCGAACCGGCGCACCCGGCGGCGGTCACCACCGGGTTGGGCAGCTCCAGGGCGCCCACCCGGACTCTCAGGTCTGTGTTCACCGTGTCTTTCCCGGTCGGTGGTGCGAAGGCGGCGTGGGTGCTCCCACGGTCAGGCGATCACGGTCAGGCGATGTCGCGGGCCGACTCGGCGGGCCGGGAGGACCCGGCGCCCTTCCAGCCGGGCGCGCCCAGCGCGTCGAAGGGGATCGTGCCGACGTCGTCGAAGCGCACCTGCTCGCCGCGGAACACGGGGCCGTCCACGCAGGAGCGGGCCATGCGGGTGATGCCGTCCTCCCCCACCACCGGGATCACGCAGGTCATGCAGATCCCGGTGCCGCAGGCCATGGTCTCCTCGACCGACACCTGCACGGGGATGCCGTGGGTGCCGGCCACGGCGGTGACCGCGCGCAGCATCGGCATGGGGCCGCAGGTGTAGATCACGTCGGAGCGGCACTCCTCGATGACCCGGCCCAGGACGTCGGTGACCCGGCCGCGGGTCCCGAAGGAGCCGTCGTCGGTGGTGAAGACGGCGGTCTCGGCGATCCGGCGGGCCGTGATGGCGCTGAACACCCGGTCGGCGGAGGCCCCGCCCAGCACGAAGTCCACCCGGCAGCCCCGGCGGCGCAGCGACTGCGCCAGCGGGAACAGCGGGGCACTGCCCGAGCCGCCGCCGACCAGGACGCAGTTGACCGGGTCGCGGGGCAGCGGGAAGGGCCGGCCCAGCGGCCCGACCACGTCCAGCAGGTCGCGGGAGCGCCGCTCGGCCAGCCAGGCCGTGCCGGTGCCGCGCACCGCGAACAGGAACTCGACGGTGCCGCCGTAGTCGGGTTTGACGTCGTGGATGGCGAAGGGGCGCCGCAGCAGCGTGCTGGAGTGGTCGCCGCCCACCGCCACGGACACGAACTGGCCCGAGCGGAACCGCTCGGCGATCCCGGGGGCGACGACGGTGATGGCGTAGTAGGCGTCCACCCTGCGCACGTTCAGCACGGGGCACCTGACCTGCACCGGTCCGTAGTCGCTCATCGTCTGGGTGTGGCCTCTCTAGCGCCGTGTGCCTCGGGGCGCCGCGGTGTGCCCACCGCGGCGCCCCCGCCGTCCGGTTCCCTACAGCCTAGGGCCGTACCGGTGCGGCGGCCGCCGGTGCTCCGGGGCGGGGCCCGGGATCACTCCCGGCCGGCGGTGAGCGCCTGCGCGTGCTCCTGGAGGGAGCGCACGCCGACGTCGCCGCGCACCCGGGCCTCGATCGCCTGGACCGCCGCGGCCAGCCCCTGCACCGTGGTGACGCTGGGGACCGCGCGCACCACGGCCGCGGTGCGGATCTCGTACCCGTCCAGGCGCGGGCCGGCCTGGCCCGCCCCGCCGAACGGGGTGTTGACGATGAGGTCGATCTCCCCGTCGTGGATGAGCTGGACGATGGTCTTCTCGCCCTCGGGGCCGGGGCCCTCGCTGTGCTTGCGCACCACGCCGGCGCGGACGCCGTTGCGGCGCAGGATCACGGCGGTGCCCTCGGTGGCGAGGATCTCGAAGCCCAGGTCGGCCAGGCGCTTGACCGGGAAGATCATCGAGCGCTTGTCGCGGTTGGCCACCGACACGAACACCCGGCCGCTGACCGGCAGGTCGCCGGTGACGGCCAGCTGCGACTTGGCGTAGGCGGCGCCGAACTCCACGTCCAGGCCCATGACCTCGCCGGTGGAGCGCATCTCCGGGCCCAGGATCGTGTCGACGCCCTCGCCCTGCTTGTCGATGAACCGGTTGAAGGGCAGCACCGCCTCCTTGACCGACACCGGGGCGTCGGCGGGCAGGTCGCCGCCGTCGCCGGTGGCGGGCAGCATGCCCTCGGCGCGCAGTTCGGCGATGGTGGCCCCGGCCATGACGCGGGCGGCGGCCTTGGCCAGCGGCACCGCGGTGGCCTTGGAGACGAACGGCACGGTGCGCGAGGCGCGCGGGTTGGCCTCCAGGACGTTGAGCACGCCGGAGGCGAGCGCGTACTGGACGTTGATCAGGCCGCGCACCCCGGTGCCGCGGGCGATGGCCTCGGTGGAGTAGCGGATCCGCTCGATGTCCTCCTTGCCCAGGGTGATGGAGGGCAGGGAGCAGGCGGAGTCGCCGGAGTGGATGCCGGCCTCCTCGATGTGCTCCATGACGCCGCCGAGGTACAGGTCGGTGCCGTCGTAGAGGGCGTCGACGTCGATCTCGATGGCGTCGTCGAGGAAGCGGTCGACCAGCACCGGGTGCTCGGGGCTGACCTCGGCGTTGCGCTCGATGTAGTCGGCGAGCATCGCCTCGCTGTAGACGATCTCCATGCCGCGGCCGCCCAGCACGTAGGAGGGGCGGACCATGACCGGGTAGCCGATCTCGTCGGCGACGGCCTTGGCCTCGGCGAAGGAGTAGGCGGTGCCGTACTTGGGCGCGGGCAGCCCGGCGTCCTCCAGGACCTTGCCGAACTCGCCGCGGTCCTCGGCCAGGTCGATGGCCTCGGGGCTGGTGCCGATGATGGGCACCCCGGCGTCCTTGAGGCGGCGGGCCAGGCCCAGCGGGGTCTGGCCGCCCAGCTGCACGATGACGCCGGCGACGGGGCCGGTGAGCTGCTCGGCCCGGACGACCTCCAGCACGTCCTCCAGGGTGAGCGGCTCGAAGTAGAGCCGGTCGCTGGTGTCGTAGTCGGTGGAGACGGTCTCGGGGTTGCAGTTGACCATCACGGTCTCGTACCCGGCGTCGGACAGCGCGAAGGAGGCGTGGACGCAGGAGTAGTCGAACTCCACGCCCTGGCCGATGCGGTTGGGGCCCGAGCCCAGGATGATGATCTTGGGCTTGTCGCCGAGGGGGACCTCGGTCTCCTCGTCGTAGCTGGAGTACAGGTACGGCGTGGCGGCCTCGAACTCGGCGGCGCAGGTGTCCACGGTCAGGTAGACGGGGTGGATGCCCAGGGCGTGGCGCAGCTCGCGGACCACGTCCTCGCTCTTGCCGGTGATCTCGCCGATCTGGACGTCGGAGAAGCCGATCTCCTTGGCGGCGCGCAGGATGCCGGCGTCGAGCTTGGGCGCGGCGGCCAGGGCGCGGGCGGTCTCCTCCAGGCGCAGCATCTGGTCCAGGAACCAGGGGTCGATGCGCGTGGACTCGTACAGCTCCTCGACGGTGGCCCCGGCGCGGAAGGCCTGCTGGACCTGGCGCAGCCGGAACTCGGTCGGGGTGGCGGCGGCGCGGACGAGCTCGTCCTTGTCGCCGAGCGGGCCCGCCCAGGTGAAGCCGACACCGGGCTTCTCCAGGGAGCGCATGGCCTTCTGGAGGGCCTCGGGGAAGGAGCGGCCGATGGCCATGGCCTCGCCCACCGACTTCATGGTGGTGGTGAGCGTCGGGTCGGCGCCGGGGAACTTCTCGAACGCGAACCGGGGGGCCTTGACGACCACGTAGTCGAGCGTGGGCTCGAAGCTGGCCGGGGTCTCCTTGGTGATGTCGTTGGGGATCTCGTCGAGGGTGTAGCCGACGGCGAGCTTGGCGGCGATCTTGGCGATCGGGAAGCCGGTGGCCTTGGAGGCCAGCGCCGAGGACCGCGAGACGCGCGGGTTCATCTCGATGACGATGACCCGGCCGGTGGTGGGGTGCACGGCGAACTGGATGTTGCAGCCGCCGGTGTCCACGCCGACCTCGCGGATGACCGCGATGCCGATGTCGCGGAGCTTCTGGTACTCGCGGTCGGTGAGGGTCATGGCGGGGGCGACGGTGATGGAGTCGCCGGTGTGCACGCCCATGGGGTCGAGGTTCTCGATGGAGCAGACGACCACGACGTTGTCGTTGGTGTCGCGCATCAGTTCGAGCTCGTACTCCTTCCAGCCGAGGATGGACTCCTCCAGGAGGACCTCGGTGGTCGGGGAGAGCGCCAGGCCCTGGCCCGCGATGCGGCGCAGCTCGGTCTCGTCGTGGGCGAAGCCGGAGCCGGCGCCGCCCATGGTGAAGGACGGGCGCACGACGACCGGGTAGCCGAGCTCGTCGGCGGCCGCCAGGCACTCGTCGAGGGTGTGGCAGATGCTGGAGCGGGCGGACTCGCCGCCGATGCGCTCGACGATGCGCTTGAAGCTCTCGCGGTCCTCGCCGGACTGGATCGCGTCGATGTTGGCGCCGATGAGCTCGACGCCGTACTTGTCGAGGATCCCGGCCTCGTGCAGGGCGACGGCGGCGTTGAGCGCGGTCTGCCCGCCCAGGGTGGGCAGCAGGGCGTCGGGGCGCTCCTTGGCGATGATCTTCTCGATCATCTCGGTGGTGATCGGCTCGACGTAGGTGGCGTCGGCGATCTCCGGGTCGGTCATGATCGTGGCCGGGTTGGAGTTGACCAGGATGACCCGCAGGCCCTCGGCCCGCAGGATCCGGCAGGCCTGGGTGCCCGAGTAGTCGAACTCGGCCGCCTGCCCGATGACGATGGGACCGGATCCGACCACGAGGACGGAGGAGAGGTCACTACGGCGCGGCATGCTCTTGCTTCCTTACTGCTCGGCAGCCGCGGTGGGCTGGGCGGCGGACATCAGGTCGACGAACTCGTCGAAGAGTCCGGCGGCGTCGTGGGGGCCGGCGGCGGCCTCCGGGTGGAACTGGACGCTGAACACGGGGCGGTCCAGCAGCCGCAGGCCCTCGACGACCTGGTCGTTGAGGCCGATGTGGCTGACCTGCGCGCGGCCGTAGGGGGTCTCGAAGGTGCCTTCGAGCGGCGCGTCCACGGCGAACCCGTGGTTCTGGCTGGTGATGGAGACCTTGCCGGTGGCGGTGTCGATGACCGGCTGGTTCACACCGCGGTGGCCGAAGGGCAGCTTGTAGGTGCCCAGGCCCAGGGCGCGGCCCAGGATCTGGTTGCCGAAGCAGATGCCGAACAGCGGCTTTCCGGCGTCGAGGACGCCGCGCACGGCGGCGACGGGGCCGTCGGCGGTGGCGGGGTCGCCGGGGCCGTTGCTGAAGAAGACGCCGTCCGGGTCCAGGGCGAGGAGGTCCTCGGCGGTGGCGGAGGAGGGCAGCACGGTGACCCGGCAGCCGCGCTCGGCGAGCCGCTGCGGGGTCATGGCCTTGATGCCCAGGTCGACGGCGGCGACGTGGAAGCGGACCTCGACGCCCTCGGACGGCAGGACCTCGTAGGGCGCGTCGGTGCTGACCTCGCCGGCCAGGTCGGCCCCGGCCATGCGGGGCTGCTCCAGGACGCGGGCCAGCAAGGCCTTCGGGTCGGTCTCGACGCTGCTGACGGCGGCCCGCATGGCGCCCTTGTCGCGCAGGTGGCGGGTGAGGGCGCGGGTGCCGGTCATGGCGATGCCGACGACGTCCTGGCGGCGCAGCTCCTCGTCCAGGGTGCGCTGGGCGCGCCAGTTGGAGGGGATGCGGGCGGGTTCGCGGACGACGTACCCGGCGACCCAGATGCGGCCGGACTCGGGGTCGTCGTCGTTGACGCCGGTGTTGCCGATGTGCGGCGCGGTCATCGCGACGATCTGGCGGTGGTAGGAGGGGTCGGTGAGGGTCTCCTGGTAGCCGGTCATCCCGGTGTTGAAGACGATCTCCCCGAAGGTCTCGCCGGTCGCGCCGAAGGAGCGGCCGTGAAAGACCCGGCCGTCCTCCAGGACCAGGATGGCCGGTCCGCCGGTTGCCTCTGACACGTTTCCCCCCTCTGCGGCGCCGGGCACGGCCCGTGCGCTGCTCACTGCGTTGTTCACTTGATCTCCCCCGCGAGGACCGTGGGGACGCCGCGCAAGAACGTGGCGCGCACCCGGCCGGGCAGGGTCATGCCCCGGAAGGGCGTGTTGCTGCTCTTGGTGACCATGGCCGCGCCGTCGGCCTCGTAGGGCGCGGCGGGGTCGTAGAGGACCACGTTGGCGGGCTCGCCGACCGCCAGGTCGCGGCCGTGGTCGGTGACCCGCCCGATGCGGGCGGGCGTCACGGACATGCGGTCGGCGACGTCGGCCCAGGTCAGCAGGCCGGTGTCGACCATCGTCCGCTGCACGACCGCCAGGGCGGTCTCCAGGCCGACCATACCCATGGCGGCCGTGGACCACTCGGTCTCCTTGGCCTCCTTCGGGTGGGGGGCGTGGTCGGTGGCCACGACGTCGATGGTCCCGTCGGCCAGGCCCTCGCGCAGCGCCTGCACGTCCTCGGCGGTGCGCAGCGGCGGGTTGACCTTGTAGATCGGGTCGTAGTTCTCCACCAGCTCGTCGGTGAGCAGCAGGTGGTGCGGGGTGACCTCGGCGGTGACGTCGCAGCCGCGGGCCTTGGCCCAGCGGATGATGTCGACCGAGCCCTTGGTGGAGACGTGGCACACGTGCAGGCGCGAGCCGACGTGCTGGGCGAGCAGGCAGTCGCGGGCGATGATCGCCTCCTCCGCGACGGCGGGCCAGCCGGGCAGGCCCAGGCGGTCGGAGACGCAGCCCTCGTTCATCTGGGCGCCCTCGGTGAGGCGGGGCTCCTGGGCGTGCTGGGCGACGACGCCGTCGAACGCCTTGACGTACTCCAGGGCGCGGCGCATGAGCAGGGCGTCGGAGACGCAGATGCCGTCGTCGGAGAAGACGCGGACGGCGGCGGCGGACTTGGCCATGGCGCCGATCTCGGAGAGGCGCTCCCCGGCCAGGCCGACGGTGACGGCGCCGACGGGGCGAACGTCGCAGTACCCGGCCTCGCGGCCCAGCCGCCAGACCTGCTCGACGACGCCGGCGGTGTCGGCGACGGGGTCGGTGTTGGCCATGGCGTGCACGGCGGTGTAGCCGCCCATGGCGGCCGAGCGGGAGCCGGTCTCGACGGTCTCGGCGTCCTCGCGCCCGGGTTCGCGCAGGTGGGTGTGCAGGTCCACCAGGCCGGGCAGGGCGATCAGCCCGGTGCCGTCCACGACCTCGGCGCCCTCGGGGGCGCTCAGGTCGGTTCCGATCTCGGCGATCCTGCCGTCGGCGAGCAGGATGTCGACGGGGTCGCCGCCGAGCGGGCGGGCACCGCGGATCAGGTGCGGTCCGTGGGTGTCGGGCATCGCGGTTTCGTTCCTCAGTGGTCGTTCGTGGAGAAGTGCGTGGGCGCGGGCGGCGGCGGTCCGCCGGGCGCGCCGCGGTGGCCGCGGGCGCGCCGGGTGGTCACCGGGTCACCGCCGGGTGGCTCAGGAGCCGCCGAGCAGCAGGTAGAGCACGGCCATGCGCAGGCTGACGCCGTTGGCGACCTGCTCGACGACGGTGCAGCGCGGGGAGTCGGCGACCTCGGCGGAGATCTCCATGCCGCGGACCATCGGGCCGGGGTGCATGACGATGGCGTCCTCGGGCATGCGGGCCAGGCGGGCGCCGTCGATCCCGTAGCCGCGGCTGTACTCGCGCACGGAGGGGAAGAAGGAGGCGTGCATGCGCTCGGCCTGCACCCGCAGCATCATGACGACGTCGGACTTGGGCAGCACGTCGTCGAGGTCGTAGGAGACCTCGCAGGGCCAGGTGTGCACCGAGACCGGCAGCAGCGTGGGCGGGGCGACCAGCGTGACGTGGGCGCCCAGGGTGGTGAGCAGCAGGACGTTGGAGCGGGCCACCCGGCTGTGCAGGATGTCGCCGACGATGGCGACGCGCAGGCCCTCCAGGCGGCCCAGGCGGGCGCGCATGGTGTAGGCGTCGAGCAGGGCCTGGGTGGGGTGCTCGTGGGTGCCGTCGCCGGCGTTGAGGACCGAGCCGTCCACCCAGTTCGCCAGGCGGTGGGCGGCGCCGGAGGCGCTGTGCCGGATGACGACGCCGTCGGCGCCCATGGCCTGGAGGGTGAGGGCGGTGTCCTTGAGGCTCTCGCCCTTGGAGACGCTGGAGCCCTTGGCGGAGAAGTTGACGACGTCGGCGGACAGGCGCTTGGCCGCGATCTCGAAGGAGGTGCGGGTGCGGGTGGAGTCCTCGTAGAAGAGGTTGACCACGGTGCGGCCGCGCAGGGTGGGGAGCTTCTTGACCGCGCGGTCGCCGACCTGGGCGAGCTCGGCGGCGGTGTCCAGGATGAGGACGGCCTCGTCGCGGGTGAGGTCCCCGGTGGAGAGCAGGTGGCGCATCAGGAGTCCTTCCCCTCGGTGCCGATCGCGGGCTCGGTGCCTTCGGGGGCGTTGCGTCGGCGGGCGGGCCCGAGGAGGACCGCGTCGTGGCCGTCGGTCTCGGTGAGCCGGACGGTGACGCTCTCGCGCAGCGAGGTGGGCAGGTTCTTGCCCACGTAGTCGGCGCGGATCGGCAGCTCGCGGTGGCCGCGGTCGACGAGGACGGCGAGCTGGACGGCGCGGGGGCGGCCCAGGTCGTTGAGGGCGTCCAGGGCGGCGCGGACGGTGCGGCCGGAGAAGAGGACGTCGTCGACGAGGACGACGACGCGGTCGTCCAGGCCCCCGGCGGGGATCTCGGTGCGGCCCAGCGCCCGGGGCGGGGCGGTGCGCAGGTCGTCGCGGTACATGGTGATGTCGAGGGAGCCGTGGGGGACGGCCAGGCTCTCGACGCGTTCGATGCGCTCGGCCAGGCGGGCGGCCAGGGGCACGCCGCGCGAGGGGATTCCGAGGAGGGTGACGCCGTGTCCGCCCTTGGTGCGTTCCAGCACCTCGTGGGCGATGCGGGTCAGTGCGCGGTTGATCTCGCTGCCGTCGAGGACGGCCCTGGTGCCTTCGGGCACCTCCGGTGGCTCCGCGCCACCGCTCAGGTCACCTGGCGTGGGTTTTTGCGCACGCAAAGGAGTGACTCCCTTCCCTGCCTCGCTGAACAGGTCGTTAAAGGATGTCGATCGCGCCAACGCTACCAGCGGAGCCCACGGTGACCGGGGGCGGGTCCGGGGACAACGCGCGCGAGTGTGACTCTCGTCACACAGACAAACGGGATGGCGAGCCCGACGAGCGATGTGACGACTACGCTGAGCACACACCACACATGGTCGACAAATGCGAAATCCCCTGAAAGATCGGGCTTTTCGCGCTGCCGTGATGCACTACTCATCACGATCGGTCCCGACATGAGAGGAGTCTCACTTACGCACGGTTTGGCCACTGATTAGTCGCGTTTCACACCAACGGCTTGACCTGGGGGGCGGACCCCCCTACCGTCACTGTCTGTAACCATTACCGGGTGGGGTTGCACCCCGTGACCTCCGGCGGCACCGCCGCCGGGCCCCGCGGGCGCCTCCCCCACCACGCCAGCCACTGTCACGGCCGGGAGCGACAAGAAGATGCCATCCGAATACGCCAAGTCCCTCGGCGCGCGACTGCGTGCCATCCGAACCCAGCAGGGCCTGTCCCTCCACGGCGTGGAGGAGAAGTCCCACGGACGCTGGAAGGCCGTCGTGGTGGGCTCCTACGAGCGCGGCGACCGCGCCGTCACCGTGCAGAAGCTGGCCGAGCTGGCCGACTTCTACGGGGTGCCGATGTCGGAGCTGCTGCCCGGCGGCGCCGCGCCCACCCCCCTGGGCCCCACACCCAAGCTGGTCATCGACCTGGAGCGCATGCAGCAGCTGCCGCAGGAGAAGGCCGGCCCGCTGTCCCGCTACGTGGCCACCATCCAGAGCCAGCGCGGTGACTACAACGGCCGCGTGCTGTCGATCCGCCACGAGGACCTGCGCTCGCTCGCGGTCATCTACGACAAGTCGCCCAACGACCTGACCGAGGAGCTCATCAACTGGGGCATCCTCGACCCGGAGGCCCGTCGCGCCGTCGACTCCTTCTGACCGTCACGGCACGGATCGCACCCGCCCGTCGCAAGGACCGGCCCGCCCCCTCACCGGGGGCGGGCCGGTCCTCGTCTGTTCGGACACCCGGGCACCCGGGTTCGGGCCGGGTCCAGGGGGCCGGGAGCCGGAACCCGGCTCCGGCCCGCTCCCGGGAACGGCGAACGGCGCGGCCGGAGACGGGGCTTCCCCTCCCCGATCCGGCCGCGCCGCCGCCACCGGGTCCCCCCGGCGGCCTCGATCGAACCTCTGTTCGACACGGCCCAGTCAACCCCAACCCCGGCGGCCCGTCAAGGACCCCGGGGCGGACGCGCCGGGGCGCCCGCGGCGCCCGGTGCCGGTATCGGCCACCACGATTCCCGACGCGGGAGAGCGCACGGAGACTAGGGTGAAGCCGTGGTAGCCGATGTCGAGCTCCGCGAGCTGGCCCCCGCCGCCTTCGCGCACGCAGTACCCGCCCTCCTCCAGGTGTACGAGGCGGCCATGGACCCCCCGCCCGAGCAGTTGCCGGGACGGGCCTCGGTCATGAACGCCCACACCCACTACCCGGGCTTCCGGTCGGTCATCGCGCTGCTGGAGGGCCGCCCGGTCGGCTTCGCCTACGCCTTCCACGGCGTGCGCGGCCAGTGGTGGCACGACACCGTCGCCGCCGGGCTGCGCGCCGCGGACGGCCGGGCCGGGGTGCGCCGGTGGCTGGCCGACCCCTTCGAGATCGCCGAGGTGCACGTCCGCCCCGAGGCGCAGAACCGCGGCATCGGCCGGGTCCTGCTGCACGCCCTGTGCGAGGGGCGGCCCGAGCGCACCGCCGTGCTGTCCACCCGGACCGGGCCCACGGCGGCGCGCCACCTCTACCGCTCCTGCGGGTTCGTCGAGGTGCTGGAGGACTTCTCGTTCCCCGGCAGCCCCGACCACCCCTTCTCGATCATGGCCGCGCAGCTACCGCTCACCGGTTCAGCCGCCCCGACACCTCCCGGTAGATCTCCCTGGTGGCGGTGGACTGGTTCGAGGTGATGAAGTGGATGCCGGGCGCGCCCTCGTCCAGCAGCCGCTCGCACATCTTCTTGGCGTGCTCGATCCCGAACGCGCGCACCGCCGCGGCGTCGTCGCCGTAGGAGGCGAACTTCTCGGCCAGGGCCGCCGGGAAGGGGGCACCGGAGAGCTTCTCCGAGCGCGGGATGAAGCCGGTGCGCACCACCGGGAACACCTCGGGGATGATCGGGATGTCGCAGCCGCGGGCCGCCACCCGGTCGCGCAGGCGCAGGTAGTCCTCGGGGTCGAAGAACATCTGCGTGATGGCGTAGTCGGCGCCCGCCTCGCACTTGCGCACGAAGTGGTCGGTGTCGGTCTCCACGTCGGCCGAGCGCGGGTGCTTGTAGGGGAACGCCGCCACGCCCACGCTGAAGTCGCCGCTCTCCTTGATGAGCCGGACCAGCTCCTCGGCGTAGGTCAGGCCCTCGGAGTGGCTGGTCCACGGGCCGGAGGGGTCGCCGGGCGGGTCACCGCGCACCGCGAGCATGTTGGACACCCCGGCGCCGGCCAGGCGGCCGACGAGGTGGCGCAGCTCGGCGACGGAGTGGTCGACCAGGGTCATGTGGGCGACGGGGAGCAGCGTGGTGTCGGCGGCGATGCGCTCGGTGGTCTCCACCGTCATCCCGCGGGTGCTGCCGCCCGCGCCGTAGGTGACCGAGACGAAGTCGGGGCCCAGGGCTTCGAGCTGGCGGATGGCCAGCCAGAGCTTCTCCTGGGCCGCGGGGGTCCGGGGCGGGAAGAACTCGAAGGAGAACGTCGGCTCGCCCGTGTTGAGCAGGTCACGGAGGTGCCGCGCACGGGGGGCGGGGGTTCGGGGCGCCGCGGGGCGCGTCGGTGCTGCCAGCATGCCTCCCACCATATGCAAGCACCCGCCGGCGGACGGAAGGCGCGTCCCACGGTGTGAGACTCCGATGAGGGTCACATTCGGGACCGGGGCGAACGGACGGGGCCGGTGCGGCATCCACCCCGTGTGACCCTTTCCTTCCTTCCCCTCCCCCTGGCCCAGCTGGTCCGCTTCGGCGTGCTCCAGGCCCGCGCCTGCGCGTTCGCGGTGTGCATGTTCGCTGGCTTCGCGCTGTCGGGGGCCGTACCGCTGCCGATCCCCCGCTACGACGCGCTGCTCGTCTACGCGGTGGCGCTCACCGCGCTGTTCTGGGCGCTGCGGCTGGAGAGCGGCCGGGAGATCGCCGCGATCGCGGGCTTCCACGTGGTGGGGCTGGCGTTCGAGCTGTTCAAGGTGCAGATGGGGTCGTGGTCCTACCCCGAGCAGGCGTGGACGGTGGTGTGGGGGGTGCCGCTGTACAGCGGGTTCATGTACGCGGCGGTGGGCTCCTACATCGTGCGCGCCTGGCGGCTGCTGGACCTGGAGCTGGAGAACTACCGCTCCTGGGCGGTGACGGCGGTGGCCGTCGCGATCTACGCGAACTTCCTCACCCACCACTGGCTGCCGGACCTGCGGGTGGCGCTGGCGGTGCTGCTGATCGCGGTGACCTGGCGGACCCGGGTGTACTTCACGGTGGGGGCGCAGCGGCTGCGCATGCCGCTGGCGCTGTCGTTCCTGCTGATCGGCGTGTTCCTGTGGGTGGCGGAGAACATCGCGACGCTGTTCGACGCCTGGCGCTACCCGCACCAGGCGCAGGTGTGGGCGCTGGTCCACCCGGCCAAGCTGGGCGCCTGGGCGCTGCTGGTGACGGTGTCGTTCGTCCTGGTCGCCCTGTGGAAGGGGTCGGATGTACGGGATCGGGGCGGGGCGCCGCAGGTGAGCCGCTAGTGTGCTGTTCATGGCCGCTTTCACTTCCTCACCCGTCTCCCCCGTCTCCGTGATCCGCGCCGACGCGGACCGGGAACTGGCGGCGTTCTGCGCCGAGCACCGCACCGCCCTGCTGGAGATCGGGGAGGAGCTGGCCCCGGCCATGGACGCTCTGGAGGCCATGCTGGCCGGGGGCAAGCGGCTGCGGCCCACCTTCTGCTACTGGGGGTGGCGCGGCGCCGGGGGCGCGGCCGACGACGAGCGGATCGTGCGGGCCGCGGCCGCGCTGGAGTTCCTCCAGGCCTGTGCGCTCATCCACGACGACGTCATCGACAACAGCGACACCCGGCGCGGCCTGCCGGCCACCCACAAGCGGCTGGCCGGGCTGCACGCCGAGCAGGGCTGGAGCGGCGACGGCGAGGGCTTCGGCCGGGGCGCGGCCGTGCTGATCGGCGACCTGTGCCTGGCCTGGTCCGACGAGATGTACCAGGCCAGCGGGTTCGGCCAGGACACCCTGGCGCTGGGCCGCCGCCCGTTCGACGCAATGCGCACCGAGGTGATGGCCGGGCAGTACCTGGACACCCTGGAGCAGGTGCGCGGCACCGGCACCCGCGAGGCGGCGCTGCGGGTGATGCGCTACAAGTCCGCCAAGTACACCATCGAGCGGCCGCTGCACCTGGGTGCGGCGCTGGCCGGGCGGCTGCCGGAGCTGGAGGGCGTCTACACCGCGTACGGCCTGCCGCTGGGTGTGGCCTTCCAGCTGCGCGACGACATCCTGGGCGTGTTCGGCGACCCCTCGACCACCGGCAAGCCCGCCGGGGACGACCTGCGCGAGGGCAAGCGGACCCTGGTGGTGGCCGAGACCCTGGCCCGGACCGGAGAGGCCGACGGTGCGCGGTTCTCCTCCCTGCTGGGGGCGCCGGACCTGTCGGTGGGGTCCGTGGAGTGGATGTGCGGGCTGATCGAGTCGTCCGGGGCTCTGGCCGCCTGTGAGGAGCTCGTCGAGCGCTACGCCGGGGAGGCGCTGGCCGCGCTGGAGAGCCCGGAGCTGGACGGGGCCGCGCGCGAGCCGCTGCGCACCCTGGTGGCGGTGGCCACCCGCCGTACGCACTGATCCCGGGTCCCCGGGTCTCCCCCTAAGGGGGATTTCAGGGCTGTTCGTACATCGAAAGTGCATTGTGCCCGAGTTGCGCCTCCGATTGAATCGATAGGAGATATATCGCGACCGGAGGGGCATTCCATGTCTCGGCACACCGCCGTGCGAGGTCCGGTCGGAACGGGCGAGCGAGCGCTCGCCCCCGACCTGGCCCGCGGCTTCATGCTCTTGTTCATCGCCCTGGCGAACACCGTCTGGTACCTCTGGGCGGTCCCCATGGGCGGATCGAGTGCGCACCCCCAGCCCCAGGGTGCGCTCGACGCGGTCACACAGTTCTTCACCATCGTGGTGGTGGACGGCCGCAGCTATCCGATGTTCGCCTTCCTGTTCGGCTACGGCATGGTGCAGCTGGCGATGCGCCAGGAGGCCGCCGGGGCCTCCCCCGCCGAGGTGAACGCCCTGCTGCGGCGGCGCAACCTGTGGCTGCTGGTGTTCGGTTTCTTCCACGCCCTGCTCCTGTGGTTCGGCGACGTGCTGGGCGCCTACGGCCTGGCCGGGCTGCTCCTGGCCTGGCTGTTCCTGCGCCGCAGGGACACCACCCTGCTGGTGTGGGCCGGGGTGTTCATCGGCCTGCTCGGCCTGTTGGCCGCGTTCAGCGTCGTGGGCTTCGTCCTCGCCCCCGAGGGCGACCCCGCCATGACCGGGATGGACGGGATGGCCGCCAGCAACGGGGAGACCTCGATCCTGGCCGCCGCCCTGGGCCGCCTCATCGTGTGGCCGCTGGTCAGCGTGATGCAGGGCCTGCTGGGCCTGGTGGTGCCGACCATGATCCTGCTGGCGTTCTGGGCGGCCCGCCGCCGGATCCTGGAGGAGCCGGGCCGGCACCTGACCCTGCTGCGGTGGACGGCCGCGCTGGGCATCTCGATCGCCTGGCTGGGCGCGCTGCCCGAGGCGCTCGCGCAGGTGGGCCTGTGGGAGGTCACCGAGTCCCAGGCCACCATGCTGATAGCGCCGCACATGTTCGCCGGGCTGTTCGGCGGCCTGGGCTACATCTCGCTCATCGCCCTGATCGCGCACGCCATCGGGCGGCGCGGGCGCGAGCCCGGGGTCGTGCTGAACGCGATCACCGCCACCGGCAAGCGGTCGCTGTCGTCGTACCTGGCGCAGTCGGTGCTGTGCGCCCCGGTGCTGGCGGCCTGGGGCCTGGGCCTGGGCGGTCAGCTGACCTCGTGGACGATGTTCCTGTACGCGATCGGGGTGTGGCTGGTCACGGTGGTGGCCGCCTACCTGATGGAGCGGGCGGGCAGGCGGGGCCCGGCCGAGGTGCTGCTGCGCAGGCTCTCCTACCGGCGCAGCACCGGGGAGCCGGTGCAGGCCTGGAGCAGGCCGCCCGAGGTCGTGGACCAAGAGCGCACCACCCCCTGATCCGGGGGCGCAAAAACGGGCGTGCCGGTGAGTGCCCGGCGCGCCCTCGTCGTTCAGGATGGGGTGTCATGGGCGACGATCACATGACAAACCACACCATAGGGGTGACCGGGGCGACCGGGGCGGTGGGTGGGCGGGTGGCCGCCCGCATCGCACGGATGGGGAGGGCACAGCGGCTCATCGTGCGCGACATCAACCGCGCACCCGAGTATCCCGACAGCAGCGCGGCCATGGCGGCCTATGAGGACACCGCCGGGTTCGCGCGGGCCTGCCGGGGGGTGGACACGCTGTTCCTCGTCTCGGCGACGGAGTCGCAGGACCGGATGGACGTGCACCTGAGCGCGGTGGACGCGGCGGTCGAGGCGGGGGTCTCGCGCATCGTCTACCTGTCGTTCCTGCGGGCCGGGCCCGCCTCGACGTTCACGTTCGCGCGGACGCACTTCTTCACCGAGGCGCACATCCGGTCGACGGGGGTGGCGTACACGTTCCTGAGACCCTCCCTGTACCTGGACCTGCTGCCGCACTGGGTGGACGACGACGGCGTGGTGCGCGGCCCGGCCGGGGAGGGGCGGGTGGCGTGGGTGGCCCGCGACGACATCGCGGACGTGGCGGCGGCGGTGCTGACCGACCCGGTGGCCGCCGCGGCGGCCGAGAACGCGACCTACGACCTGACCGGCCCGGAGAGCCTGTCCCTGGGCGCGACCGTGGAGCGGCTGACCACGCTGACCGGCCGGACCATCCGGTACGTGCCCGAGACCCGGGAGGAGGCGCTGCTGTCCCGCAAGGCCACCGGCGCGCCCGAATGGGAGGTGGAGGGGTGGGTGTCCTCCTACGAGGCGATCGCCGCCGGTGAGCTGGACGTGGTGTCGCCCGCGGTGCCGGAGCTGACCGGGCACCCGGCCCGGTCGATCGAGGGTTTCCTGCGCCGCCATCCGAGCGCTCTGTCGCACGTGTCCGTGTGATCCGCCGCGGCCCCTCCCCCGGGGCCCTTCCCTGCGCGCCCGCGCTCCCGCTGCGCGGGCCTTGACCTCAACATTGGTTGAGGTTGGAGAGTGGACGGTGTCGCGCCGAGAACGCGGCGGACGACCACCGGAGGGAAGAACATGCGCGCGATACGAGTGGACCGGTTCGGCGGACCCGAGGTGCTGGTGGCCCGTGAGGTCCCCGACCCCGAGATCGGCCCCGGCACCGTGGAGATCGCGGTCGAGGCCGCCAACGTGATGTACCTGGAGGTCCTGGTCCGCTCGGGCTGGGGCCTCGACTACTTCCCCGTGGTCCCCCCGTACACCCCCGGCACCGGGGTCGCCGGAACGGTGGCCCGCGTCGGAGCGGACGTGGACCCCGCCTGGATCGGGGCCCGGGTGGTGGCAGACACCGGGGAGCCGAACGAGGCGGGCGCCAAACTCCCCGTCGGCGGCTACGCCGAGCGGGCGGTGGTCCGCGCCGGCGACCTGGTCCGGGTCCCCGAGGGGGTCGACCCCCGGCACGCGCTGGCCCTGCTGCACGACGGGCCCACCGCGCTGGCGCTGGCCCGGACCGCCGAGTACCGGGCCGGGCAGACGGTGCTCGTGACCGCCGCGACCGGGGGCGCCGGAAGCCTGTCGGTGCAGCTGGCCCGCCGCGCCGGTGCGCGGGTGATCGCCGCCGCCCGGGGCGCGGCCAAACTCGACCTGGCCCGCGGGCTCGGCGCGCACGAGGCGGTCGACTACTCCCTGCCCGGCTGGGCCGACCGGGTGCGGGAGCTGACCGGCGGCACCGGCGTGGACACCGCCCTGGACGGGGCGGGGTCGTCGCTGGGCGAGGCCGCCTTCACCACGGTGGCCGAGGGCGGGCGGTTCATCAACTACGGGTCGGCCGGCGGCCGGTTCGCCGAGATCGAACCCGCCCGGGCCCGCGAGCACAAGGTGCGGGTCTTCGGGCTGTTCGACATCAAGTCCGAGGTCGAGGGCGAGGTCGACGACCTGACGCGGGCGCTGGACCTGGCCGGGGCCGGGGAGCTGGCCCCGCACATCGGCCTGACCCTGCCCCTGGAGGAGGCCGGGGAGGCCCACCGGGCGCTGGAGGAGCGCCGGGTCCTGGGCAAGGTGCTGCTGACCCCCTGACACGGCCGAGGCCCCGGCCCCCTCGTG
>NZ_JBJJBV010000111.1:0-19578 GCF_045446735.1 Nocardiopsis protaetiae | reverse complement strand
CCGGGCCAGCGCGTAGGCGGCCAGGGAGCAGGAGAACAGGTTGCCCAGGATGGACCCGACGGTCACCAGCAGGGAGTTGAGGAAGAACACCGAGAAGGGCCGGTTGAGGGCGTGCCAGCCGTCCCGGAAGTTCTCGAACGTGAGCTCCCCCGGCAGCAGCCCCGGTTCGGTCAGGATCAGGTGCGCGGGCTTGAAGGCGCTCACCGTCATCCAGACCAGCGGGTAGATCATCACGATCAGGAAGAGCAGCAGGGCGCCGTGCTTGAGCACCGCGGGCGAGGGACGCCCGCGGTACCGGCGCGGTCCCCGCACACCCGACCCGGGTGCGGACTTCGTCATCAGTCGTCTCCGTAGAAGACCCAGAACCTGGACAGGAAGAAGTGGAGCGCGGTCACGGCCCCGATCACCAGGAGCAGCACCCAGGCCAGCGCCGAGGCGTAGCCCATGTCGAAGGCCCGGAACCCCTGCTGGTACACGTACAGCGTGTAGAACAGGGTCGAGTCCACGGGCCCGCCGGTGCCGCCGCTGATGATGTGCGCCTGGGTGAACGTCTGGAACGCGCCGATCGTCTGCAGGATCAGGTTGAAGAAGATGATCGGCGTCAGCATGGGGACGGTGATGTGCCAGAAGCGCCGCACCATGGACGCGCCGTCGACGCGGGCGGCCTCGTAGAGCTCCTCGGGGATCTGGCGCAGCCCGGCCAGGAAGATCACCATCGGTGAACCGAAGGTCCACACGTTGAGGACGATGAGGGTGGACAGCGCCGTGGAGGGGTTCTGCAACCAGCTCTGGCCCTCGATGCCCACCCATTCCAGGGCGTGGTTGACCAGGCCGTCGTGCCCGAAGGCCTCGCGCCACAGGATGGCGACCGCGACGCTCGCGCCCAGCAGCGAGGGCAGGTAGAACGCGCCGCGGTAGAAGGCCAGGCCGCGCAGGCCGCGGTCCAGGACGACGGCCAGCAGGAGGGCGAACACCAGCTGTAGGGGCACCGAGATGAACACGTACCGGGCCGTGACCGCGGACGCCGCCCAGAAGCGGTCGTCCCCGAGCATGCGCTCGAAGTTGGCGAGCCCGGTGAACCGGGGTGTGCTCAGGATGTTGTAGTCGGTGAACGCCAGGTACAGCGACGCACCCAGGGGGATCGCCGTCACCAGTCCCAGGCCCAGGAGCCAGGGGCCGAGGAAGACGTAGGCGGCCCACCCCTGCTTCTTGGGGCCGCCGGGTGCCTGCGGGGGACGGCCGCTCCGCAGTGTTCTCGCCACGCCTAGGCCTCTCGGTCGATTCCGGTCTGGATCTCGGCGATCAGCGACTCGGCCGTCTTCGCGACGCCGGCGTCCCCCAGGGCGATGGCCTCCGAGGCCCGGGACAGGGCCTCGCGCCAGGTGCCGGTGCCGGGGGGCGCCTCGTGCCGGGGGCGGTGGTCGAACCCCCGCTCGGCCTCGACGACGGCCAGCATCTCGGTCTCGTCGTCGGAGGCGAAGTCGTAGGCCTCCGCCAGCAGGCGCGGGTTGGGCGGGGCGCCCATGGTGAGGCCGACGGTCCGCAGGAAGTCGGCGTTGTTGACGTTGAAGTCGATGAGGCGGCCGGCGGCCTCCGCGTTCGCGTCGTCGATGCCCTGGTAGATGGCCAGCCGGGGGTAGTAGAGGAACTTGTGCCCGTCCGCGGCGTCGGCCGCGGCGGGGACGGAGCGGAGCCGGTAGGTGTACTCGGGGAACATCGCGGCGTCGTCGATGATGTGGTTGGAGCTGCCGAAGTTGAGCAGGACGTCGCCGCCGATGGCGGACCAGTCGGGCTGCATGCCCTCCTGCTCGCTGAGGGTCAGCACCGCTCCGGCGTCGAGCAGGGACCGCCACCACTCGAACCAGTCGCCGAGCGCCTCGGCGTCGAACCCCATGGTGCCCTCGGCGGTCCACAGGTCCTGGCCGCGCTGGCGCAGCCAGGCCTCGAACGCCATGTCCTGGTCGGGGGTGTAGGAGGCGCCGCGGCGGCCCGAGGGGTTGTCGGCGCTGTAGTCGGTGAGGAACTCGGCGAGGTCGTCCCACGTCCAGTCCTCGCCGGGGAGCTCCGCGCCGTCCTCTTCGAGGAAGGTCTCGTTGTAGCGGACCACCGGGACGAAGACCCCGTGCGGCATGGTGACGAACTCGCCGTTGAGGGAGAAGGAGGCGATGTCCGCCTCGGAGTAGTCGGACAGGTCCAGGGTCGGGAGGTCGGTGAGGGGGCGGTAGAGGCCGTTCTTCTCGTAGGTCATCACCTGGGGCGAGGCGATCCAGAAGATGTCGGGGACGTCCCGGGCTGCCATCTGGGTGGTCATGCGCTCCTGGAACGCGGTGTACTCGGCGAACTCCGGCTGGACCGAGATCTCGGGGTTGTTCTGCTCGAATTCCTCCAGGGCCCTGGTGTAGTTCTGCTGGCGGATGTTGTTCCCCCACCAGGCGTAACGGATCGTGGTACCGCTCCCGCCACCGCTTCCGCAGCCGGCGAGGAGGGTGGAGGCGCCCAGGGCGCCCAGTCCCGCCACCGCCAGGAAGGCGCGTCGATCGAGGTTTCCCATCAGTGTCCCTTCGCCGCCGGAGAGGCCGCTCTCCGATGAATGTGCAGCTGATCGGCCATGTTTCCGCCGCAGATCTGGTATGTCAATATTCCATGAATACTTGTTTTACAAAGTTACAGAGCTGCGATGGCGGGCGCGCTCACCAGCACCTCGAACCGGTCGATCCGGGGCAGCACGAGGTCGCCGTCCTCCCCCGCGGAGCACGCGGTCCCGGCCCGCAGCGCCGTCACCGGCCCCCCGTCGTCCTGCGGCCACCAGGGCACCCGCAGGCGGTGCCCCTGGACCGGCACGGGCGCGCGGAACCCCTGGGGCACCGCCCCCGAATGGTTGATCAGGTGGACCACCCGCCCGGCGGCCGAGGCGCCCAGCACCACCTCGACCTGTTCGGGCAGGTCGGTGTCGACCTGGACCGGCCCGTCCGCCACCGCCAGCACAGCCTCGACGAACACGTCGCGGTGGCCGCCCAGCCCCACGCCGTGGTAGGCCCGGCCCGGGGTCCAGGGCAGGACGGTCACCCGGCCCTGCCCGTGGGCGGCGCTCAGTGAGCCGTACAGGTCGAGGTCCAGGTGGCCGTGGCATTTCTCCGGCGGCCCGTAGGGCGCCCGGGACAGCACCGGCAGGCCGGTCCCGGCCCCCGGCGCCGGCTCCACCACGTGGAAGGCGCCGATGACGGGCAGGGTCCCGCGCGGGGGCCCGCCCCCGGCGGCGGGGCGCCGCAGGTGCATCGAGCGGACCGACTCGACGGTGTCGCGCACCGCCAGCCGCCGCAGCACCGGCGCCCCGGCCAGCTGGAAGGCGTCGCCGTCGAAGCCGCTCGACCCCGTGGCCACCACGCCCCCGCCCGCGCGGGAGAACCCGTCCAGTGCCTCGACGGCCGCCGGGTCCAGGGCGCCCAGGTCGGGCAGGACCACCGCCTTGTAGGTGTCCAGGCGCCCCTGGGCGGCGACGTCGGGCAGCCGCGCCTCGGGCAGGACGTCGAACGGGACGTGACGTTCCAGCAGGCAGGAGTACAGGCCGCGGAACTCGGCGGTGGCCTCGTCCGCGCGCCCGGCCGCCCCGGCCCCCGGTTTGAGGGGGTCGGGCCGGACCAGGAGGGTGCGCGCTGCGGGGACCAGGTCCCGGTAGGCCTCGGTGTGGTCGCGGTGGAAGCGGGTGATCTCCCCGGCCACGTCGAGGCACTCGTAGGTGACGTCGTCGGGCGTCCCCATGATGTAGGTCGAGGGGTCGGCGCCGCGGGCGATCGCCTGCACGAGGTACTGCGCGAAGTGGTTGGGCTCCTCCCCGGCCCACCGGTAGGGCATGTCCACGAACCCCACCGCGTTGACCAGCACCGGGACCCCGGGGCGGAACGTCTTGGCGGCGCTGACGTGCTCGGCGGTGCGGTGGTGCCACAGGGTCCGCCCGACCGCGTTGTTGGCCTCGTGGAAGACGATGTCGGCGCGGTCGCCCAGGATGAGCGGCGCCTCGGGGCGGCGGGCCCCGATGTGCGCGCGCACGCGCGCGGTCAGGTCGTCGATCATGGACGCGGCGAACCGGCGCCAGAGCGGGTAGGCGGGCGAGTCCGGCCCGGTGGGCAGGTCCGTGCCGGGAGCGAAGGACGCGAAGGCGCGGTGGCAGGCCAGGCACTGGCACACCCCGCGGTAGGCGCCGCTGTAGTCGACCTCGTTGTAGGACATCCAGTTGAAGAAGAAGCCGTCCAGCGGGTACCGGTCCAGGACCTCGTCGACCACGTCGAAGAGCCGCCGCTGGTAGTAGTCGCCGCTGGGGCACACGCTGGTCAGCCCGTTGTAGACCTGCGGGTCGCCGGCGGGGTCGGTGAAGCACCACTCGGGGTGGCGCTCGGCGCGGCGGTGGTCGACCTTGGAGAAGTCCATGCGGGCCAGCACGCGGACGCCCCGGCGTCGGGCGGCGGCCAGCGCGTCCCCGACCAGGTCGCCGGAGGCGCGCAGGGCCAGTGCCGGGTTGCGGGTCTGGACGTCCAGGCCGGTGGGGTGGTTGGCGATGATGCCGCCGACGCTGAGCAGCCAGGCGTCGGCGCCGAACCCCTCCAGGTAGTCCAGGACGCGTTCCACGTCCAGTCCGGCGTCGACCTCCCGCAGGTTGGTCTGGAACATCCGGAACGGCCGCTGCCACCACAGCTGCGGTGCCGTCATGCCGCCCCTCCCCGGGTCCAGGTGAACCGCACCGTCTCCAGCAGGTCCACGGTGGGCACCACGACCTCGGCGCGGCCCCCGCGCACGCGGACGTCGGCGTCGGTCCCGGCGACGAGCAGGCGCGCCCGGGCCCCGTCGGCGCCTTCGGGCAGGGCCGCGGAGACCTCCAGGGGGCCGATCGGGATGGTCTCGCGGATCGGGCCCTTGAGGGCCATGGGGTTGGTAAGGTTCACGACGGACAGCAGGAGGGAGCCGTCCCCCTCCCGGAGCGCGAGGTCGAGCAGGCCGGGGCCGCGGACGCCCACCCGGTCGGGTCCGCCGAGCGCCCACCGCACCGCGTCGGCGACCAGCGTCCCGTGGTCCGGCTGGAGGGAGTCCCAGAAGAGGGAGCCGAGGTTGAAGGCCGCGTAGACCGAGCGGCCGCCCCCGGGCAGCTCGCGGGTCACCACCGCGGGCGGGCCGGGCTCGGCCCGGGGGTAGACCTCCTCCATCGGCAGGTCCGGGTAGTCGGGGACGAAGCGGAAGGGCACCTCGGTGCCGGGCCGCTCGGCCACCCCGGTCAGCTCGGTGCCGCCGATGATGCGGTCGGCCCCTTCGAACCCGCGGTGGAGCGGGTGCTCCCCGGTGAGCGCGATGTAGTTGTTCTTGACCGGTCCGCGCGGCGGCGCGGCCAGGTCGACCCCGAACACGTCACCGAGGGCGAGGGCGTCGCGGGGGACGCCGTACTCGTCGTCCAGGGAGGCGCGGTGGGCGGCGACGACGCTCCCGCCGTCCTCGGCGAACGCGCGGATCGTCCGGCACTGGTCCTCGCCCAGGCGGGCGCCGTCGGGCAGCACCAGGACCTTGAACCGGGACAGCTCCTCGGCCGTCAGGTTCTGCCCGGCCACCAGCTCGAACGGGATCCGCGCCTCGACCAGGGCGTGGTAGAGGCCGTCCTCGTGCCCGCGGGTCCCGGCGTCCTGCGGCCGGTCGCCGGTCTCCAGCAGCGCCACGTCCGCCGTGACGGCGGTCCCGGCCAGCTCGGGTTCCAGGCGGGCGTGCAGGGTGAAGGCGTCCACGACCGGCCGCACCCAGCGCCGGTCGGGGACCATGCCGTTGAACTTGGTGAACCAGGGGAAGGCGCCCTGGGCGAACCCGTCGACGATCCAGGTGGCCGTCTCCGCGCCCGGGGCCACCGAGTCCTTCCAGCGGTGCCGGTGGTCCTCGGGCCCGACGGAGGTGATGAGCCCGATCGGCCGGTCCCGGAAGACGGCGCGGCTGCGCTTGCCGCTGCGGCCGGCCGACCACGGGGCCTCCACGCCCGAGCGCCCCTGCTTGTCGATGAAGAAGACCGGGTAGTGCTTGGCCAGCATGTCGCGGTCCAGCTCCCAGGCGGCCACCCCGCCGAGGTTGGGAATGAACCGGGCGTGCGGCCGGATGTCGCGCACGGCCTCGTCCCACAGGCTCACCAGCTCGGTGAGTTTGCGGCGGCGCCAGGGGACGTAGGCGCGCCAGGCCGGGTCGGTGTCGTCGTTCTCCTTGAGGGGCAGGTCGAGGCCGGTGTCGTCGCGGAACGCGCGCCGGGCCTCCTCGCCGTAGGAGATGCCGTGGCCCTGCCAGCGGTTGGCGAACACGGCGTCCACGTCGTAGTCGGTGACGATCTCGCGGGCGACCTCGGTGATGAACTCGCGGTTGTAGGGGCCGAAGGGGTCGGTGAGCCAGATGCCCGGGAAGCCCCAGTGCTCGACGGGCTCGCCGTCGGCGGTGCGGGCGAGCCACTCCGGGTGCGCCCGGGCGGCGTCGGCGTGCACGGCGTGCGGGTCGACCCGGGCCATGACGTGCATGCCCAGGCCGCGGGCGCCCTCGACCAGGGTGCCGAAGGGGTCGGTGTCCCCGAGGTGGACGCTGCGGTGGTGGTAGGGGATGCGTGTCGGATAGAAGGCGATGTAGCCGCCCGCGCTGATGCAGGTCGCGTTCGACCGGCTCTGACGCATCACGTCGATCCAGAAGTCGGGGTCGAACCGCCCCGGGTCGTTCTCGGTCAGTGTGAGCTGCGTCCACCGGGTGGCGCCCAGGTGCCAGTCGGGTGAGCGCAGGCCTCCGGCCGCCGCTTCCCCGCCCTCGTGCACGTCCCGCCCCATATGGGCCCGTCCTCTCGTCGTGGCCGCCGCCCCGGACCCCGGCCCGTTCCTCGGCACCGGTACCGATCCGCGACGGCGGCACGACAGTATAGGCATCTTGTCAGACAAGAATTCAAGACTGACAAAATTTTTCTCGGGAGCGGACCCCGGGCCTCAGGAGTCCGCGGTCTCCCCCCGGCCGGACATCCGCTCCAGCTCCAGCAGCAGGGCCGAGTGGTCCAGATCCCCGTGGCCCTGGGCCCGGAGCGCTCCCATGAGCGTGGCGACCAGGCCGCCCAGGGGGATCGCCACCCCGGCCTCGCGGGCCGCGGCCGTCACGATGCCCAGGTCCTTGTGGTGCAGGTCGACGCGGAAGCCGGGGGTGAAGTCCCGGGCGAGCATGGACGCGGCCTTGCGGTCCAGGACCGTGCTGCCCGCCAGCCCGCCGGCCAGGACGCGCACGGCCCGCTCCCGGTCGACGCCGTGCGCGTCGAGGAAGACCAGGGCCTCCGACACGAGCCCGATGACACCGGCGACGATCAGCTGGTTGGCCGCCTTGACGGTCTGCCCCGCCCCGGGCGGGCCGACGTGGACCACCGTCGTGCCCAGGGCGTCCAGCACCGGGCGAGCCGCCGCGAAGGCCTCCTCATCACCGCCGACCATGATCGACAGCTTCGCCTCGATCGCCCCCTGCTCACCGCCGCTGACGGGCGCGTCAAGGACGCGCACGGCCTTGGCCGCCCCGGCGTCCGCCAGGCGTCGTGCCACGTCGGGGCGGATGGTGCTCATGTCCACGAGCACGGACCCGGGGCGCATGCCCTCCAGCACCCCGCCCTCGCCGAGCACCACGGCCTCCACGTCCGGGGAGTCCGGCAGCATGGTGATGACGGTGTCCGCGCCCGCCGCGGCCTCGGCCGCCGACCCGGCGGCCCTGCCGCCCGCGGCCACCAGGGCCTGCACCCGCCGCGGGCTGCGGTTGTACCCGACCACGTCGAACCCCGCTCCGACGAGGTTCGCCGCCATGGGACCGCCCATGACGCCGAGGCCGATGAAAGCGATCGTGTGTGCGCTCACCAGGGTCTCCTGCCTGTCTGTGTGTGGATGGACGTCCGCGGACCGGAATGACCCGCCGAACGGAAAAGGTCGGGACGGCCGCTCCCCCGGGCCGCCCCCACCGGGTCGGTGAACGTCCGCGGAGCCGGACGGCCCACCGGACGGAAACGGTGGAGGCGGCCGATCACCCGGACCGCCCTCGCCGGGTCGGGAAGCGCCCGCGGACGCACGTGGCCCGCCGGACGCGGAGGGCGAGGGCAGCCGGTCACCCGGGCCGTCCCTACCAGGTCGACGAGCACCCGCGAAGCCGAACGGAAACGGCAGGGGACATCTGTGCTCCGAGGAGCCTCCACCGGGTGGACCGGCGCCCGGCGAGCGGGGCGGCCCTCCAGATGGGAAGAACGGGGGCGACGGCCGGTCCCCCGGACCGCCCTCACGGGTTCGCGCCGCCGGGGAGGCCCGGCAGGGTGGAGCCGCGGGTCCAGGCGAAGGGGTCCGCGCCCTCGCCGGTGTGCTCCAGGGCGATCCAGCCGTCGTGGCCGCCGCCGACCAGGTCGGTGATCCACGCGCCCAGCGGCAGCTCCCCCGTGCCGGGCGCGCCCCGGCCCGGGGCATCGGCCGCCTGGACGTGGCGGACGCGCGAACGGTGGCGGTCGATGGCGGCGGCGACGTCGTCGCCGTTGGCCGCCAGGTGGTAGACGTCCAGGAGCAGGCCCAGATTCTCCGCCCCGGTCCCGCGCTCGACGCGGTCGATCACCGCGACCGCGTCGTCGGCGGTCTTCAACGGGTAGGCCTCGGTCCCGCTGACCGGCTCGACCAGCACCGTTCCGCCGATCGCGCCCAGTTCGGCGGCGACGTGCCCGAGGTTGCGCACGGCGAGGTCGTCCTGCTCGGCCGCGGTCGCGCCCGGGAGGCGGTTGCCGTACAGGGCGTTGAAGGCGCGGCAGTCGAGCGCCTCGGCGATCCGGCGGACGATCCGCACGTTGGCGCGCACCTCGTCCTCGCGGCCCGGCCACGAAATGATCCCGCGGTCTCCCGCGGGCATGTCCCCGGCGTACAGGTTCAGGCCGACGAGCCGCAGGCCGGAGTCCCGGACGGTGTCGACGAAGGCCTCCACCTCGGCGTCGGCGGGTGTCGCGGTCGGGAACGGCCACCAGAGTTCGACGGCCTCGAACCCGGCCTCCCGGACGGCGGACAGACGCCCTTCCAGGGGTCGGTCCTTCATCATGATCGAACAGTTCACGGCGTAACGCGGCGTGTCCACAGCGCTCTCCTTCGCTCCGACGCCGGAAGTGGTCCGACCGGATCGGTCCGACCACCTGACCGATCGTGAAGCTAGGGCGCGGCCCCGCGGCCTGTCAACCGCTCAGACCCCGGAGGGGTCCCCGCCGGACTCCAGCTCGGCGAGCAGGTCGGTCTCGATGTCGCACATGTGGGCGGCCATCACCTGCCGCGCCCGCCGGGGGTCGCGCGCCTCGATGGCCCCGAACACCTGCCGGTGCTGCTCCAGGTAGTGCTCCGCCCGGTTCCCGCGGCCGCGCGAGCGGTGCTTGAGCCCGGTCCACATGCGCTCGTGCATGAGGTCGACCAGGGTCTTCTCCAGCGCCGCCAGCACGCTGTTGTGCGAGGCCGCGGCCACCGCGAGGTGGAAGTCGGCGTCGGCGCCGGAGGGGTCGCCGTTCTCGCGGGTCAGGCGCTCCTGGCGTACCAGGGTCTCCTCGATGGCGCGCAGGTCCTTGCTGGTCCGGAACGTCGCCGCGTGCTCGGCGCACACCGGTTCCAGGCTGGCGCGGGCGACGATCAGGTCCAGCGGGCTGTGCTCGCCCGCCATCGCCGCGCGGGCCCGCAGGGTGGTCTCCGAGCCGCCGTCGCCGACCACGTAGGTGCCGCTGCCCACCCGTACGTCGAGGATCCCGGCGTGCTCCAGGACGCGGATGGCCTCGCGGACCGAGCCCCGGCCGACCTCGAACCGCTCGGCCAGGACACGTTCGGCGGGCAGCGGCGAACCGGGCGGGAAGGCGCCCGCGCGGACGCCGGCGAGGATCTCCTCCGCCACCGACGAGTAGACCTTCGACCTCTCGACGGCCCCGAACCCCACCGTACGGCCCCGCTCCGCCATCGGCCACCCGCCTTCCCTATACTCACCAGATCGGTCGGACCAATATCAGGCACAAGCTACCAGAGCACCCTAGGACGTGATGCCCGTGTCGGACGCCGAAGTGATCCTCGTGACCGGCCCGCTCGACGACCGCGACCGCGAGCGGATCCGGGCCGCCTCCCCCGGGTCGCGGGTGGAGTTCGCGGACCGGATCGGAGACCGGCCCGACCTGCTGCCCGGGGCGGTCGTGATCGCGGGCTCGCCCGGCCCGGAGGAGCTCGCCCGGGCGGGCTCGCTGCGATGGGTGCATAGCTGGGCCGCCGGTGTCGACGGGGCCCTGGACTCCGGGCTGGCCGATCACCCCGCGGTCCTGACCTCCGCGGCGGGCAACGGGGCGGTCCCCCTGGCCGAGCACGCCGTGCTGCTCATGCTCATGCTCGACCGGGACGCGCCCCGGTGGGCACGCGCCCAGCGGGAGCACCGCTGGGACCGCTTCCCCCACGGCGAGCTCAACGGGCGCACCTGCGGCATCATCGGCCTGGGCAACTCCGGCCTGGACCTGGCCGCCAAGGCCAAGGCGTTCCACATGCGGGTGGTGGGCCTGCGCCGCCGCACCGACCTGCCCGCGCCGAACGTGGACCGCGTCCACCCTCCCGAGGAGCTGCACGCCCTGCTGGCGGAGTCCGACTTCGTGGTGGTCACCGCGCCCCTGACCCCCGCGACCGCCCACCTCATCGGCGCGGCGGAGTTCGCCGCCATGAAGGAGACCGCGCACATCATCTCCATCTCCCGCGGGGGGATCATCGACGACGCGGCCCTGCTGGCGGCCCTCACCGAGCGTCGGATCGCGGGGGCGGGGCTGGACGCCCACGGCGTCGAACCGCTCCCCGGGGACAGCCCGTTCTGGGACCTGCCCAACGTGATCGTCACCCCGCACAACGGGGCGACGACCGAGGCGACCCGGCGGCGGGGGGTGGACATCTTCGTGGACAACCTGGAGCGCCGCGCCCGCGGCCTGCCGCTGTCCAACGTGGTGGACAAGGCCGCGGGCTACTGACCGGGGCCGCCCCTCTCGGCGGATCGCACGAACATCGGCCTCCGGGATTGCCGCGATTGCGCAGAGACGCCGGCCGGTTCCCCGACCAGGATGTGAGGGCGAACCAGGTGGGGCGGGGCCCGGACCCGCTCCACCGCGACGTCAGGAGTCCCCCGCCATGCGCACACGACGCCCCCTCTCCCTGCTGTCCGCACTCGTCCTGGCCCTGGCCGCCCCGGTGGGCGCGGCCGCCCCCGCGAACGCCGCCTCCACGCCCCTCGCTCCCGTGCCCACCGCCCCCGCTCCCGTGCCCACCGAGGCTGTGTCCGCCGGAAGTGCGCCGACCGAAAGCGCGCATGCCGCCGCCGACTTCGGCGCCCTGGGCCCCTACGCCACCGCCGTGGAGGTCGGGGCGGTGACCACCCTGTACTACCCGCGCGACATCGCCGCCAGCGGCGTCCGCCACCCCGTCATCGTCTGGGGCAACGGCACGTTCGCCTTCCCCGTGGTCTACCGGGAGCTGCTGCTGCACTGGGCGAGCCACGGCTTCATCGTGGCCGCCGCCAACACCCCGCAGTCCAACCTCGGCATCTCCATGCGCGCCGGCATCGACCTGCTCACCCGCCGCGACGCCGACCCCGGCAGCGTCTTCCACGGCCGCGTCGACCTGGAGAACATCGGCGCCTCGGGCCACTCCCAGGGCGGCGCGGCCTCGATCGTCGTCGGCGCGGACCCGCGCGTGGACACGATCGTGCCCGTCCAGCCCGGTCCGCTGGCCGACATCGACGGCGTGCACGGCCCGGCGCTGCTGCTGTCCGGGCAGCGCGACAGCATCGTGTTCCCCGTGCTGGTGCGCGCCTTCTACAACGACGCCGACCACATCCCGGCGGTCTACGGCGAGGTCCGCGGGGCCGACCACTTCACCGTGGTGGGCGACCCCGGCCCCTTCGCCGCCCCGACGACGGCCTGGTTCCGCCTGCACCTGATGGGCGACGCGTCGGCCCACGGCGAGTTCTTCGGCCCCGGCTGCGGCATCTGCACGGACACGGGGACCTGGTCCGACGTCCGCCGCAACGCCCTGACCGACGGCTTCCCGGCCCCCGCCGCCTGATGAGGACCCAGAGGACTCGGATGCACACCATCGTGAACACCCGGCAGGGCAAGGTCCGGGGCCTGGTCCGGGACGGGGTCTCGGCCTTCCTCGGCATCCCCTACGCGGCGCCGCCCTTCGGCCCCCACCGGTTCCGCGCCCCGGCCCCCGCCGAACCCTGGGAGGGGGTGCGCGACGCGCTGGAGTTCGGGCCGACCGTCCCCCAGACCCCGTACGGCCCCGCCCTGGGCCAGCTCATCCCCACGATCGACATCCCCGGGGACGGGTGCCTCAACCTCAACGTCTGGGCGCCCGCCGACGGCGCGGGCGGTGCGGGCGACGCCGGCTGCCCGGTGATGGTGTGGATCCACGGGGGCTCCCTGCGCAACGGGTCGACGGCCCTGCCGCTCTACGACGGGTCGGCCTTCGCCCGCGACGGCGTGGTGCTGGTGTCGGTCAACCACCGGCTCGGGGTCGAGGGGTTCGGGGTCTTCCCCGACGCGCCCGACAACCGCGGCCTGCTCGACCAGATCGCCGCGCTGGCCTGGGTGCGCGACAACATCGCCGCGTTCGGCGGGGACCCGGGCAACGTCACCCTGTTCGGCGAGTCCGCCGGGGCCATCGGCATCGCCGCCCTGATGTCCGGCACCCGGGCCAGGGGGCTGTTCCACCGGGCGATCCTGCAAAGTGGACCGCCCGGCGCGGTGCCGCGGGAGAAGGGTGCCGAGGTGGTGCGGCGGATCGCCCGCAGGCTGGGGGCTCCCGCCACGGCCGCGGCGTTCGCGGCGGTGGACCGGCGGCGGCTGCTGGAGGCGCAGAACGCGGTGGTCGCCGCGAGCTCGCCGCTCGGCGGCGGCCCGGGCTTCCAGATCGTGGTCGACGAGGACGTGGTGTCCGCCGCTCCCCCGCCCTGCGACGTCGACCTGCTGCTCGGCTCCAACCTGGAGGAGTACCGGCTGTGGTTCGTCCCCGACGGGACGATCGACCGGATCGGCGGCCTCACCCTGCGGCTGGCGTCGCTGAAGTTCAAGATCCCCGGCCGGGTGGCGCGGCTGTACCGGGCGGGCCGCCCGGGGGCGAGACCCGGGGAGGTCCTCGGGGCGATGGCCACCGACCTGCTGCTGCGCGGGCCGGTGAACCGGTGGGCGGACGCGCGGGCGGACGGTCCGGCCCGGACGTTCGTGTACGAGTTCGCGTGGCGTTCGCCCGTGTTGGGGCTGGGCGCGTGCCACGCGCTGGAGATCGGGTTCGCGTTCGACACCCTGTCCGCGTGCGAGGACCTGGCCGGGCCCGGCGCGCCGCAGGGGCTGGCCGACACCGTGCACCGGGCCTGGGTGTCCTTCGCCGAATCGGGTGATCCGGGCTGGCCGACCTGGTCGGAGCGGCGGCCGGTCCGGGTGTTCGACGACCCCGACCCGGGTGTGGTCCACGCGCCCCGGCACGAGGAGCTGAGCGCTTGGCTGTGACGCCCGCGGTTCAGAACAGGTCGCGCGCGGTCACAGCAGGTCGCGTGCGGTGAGCGCCGCCTGGAGCAGCCGGGCCTGGGCGGGGACCGCCACGTCCAGCCCGGTCAGCGCCCCCACCCGCTGCAACCGGTAGTCCAGGGTGTTGCGGTGGACGTGCAGGGCCAGCGCGGCCCGGCTGCGGTTGTGCCCGTGCTCGGTGAACACCCGCAGGGTCTCCAGCAGGTAGGGGTGGGGGTCCAGCGGGTCGAGCTTGGCGGCCAGCCGGTGCAGGGCCGCGCCCGGGCGGGCGAGCTGGTGCTCCAGCAGCACGTCGTCCAGGCGGTAGAACCCGGGAGGCCGGCCCAGCCGCCGGACCAGGTCCAGCACCCGCCCGGCCTCCGCGGCCGCCGCCGGGACGTCCGCGGGCTCCCGGGCCGGTGCGGCCGCGGCGACCAGGGGACCCACGTCCCGAGCAAGGGTCGCCACCAGCTCGGGCAGGTCCGGGCCGCCCGGCAGCAGGGCGATCCCCGCGACGTGGTCCATCAGCACCGGGACGCCGGTGCAGGCGTCCAGGCAGGACTGGACCGACCTGGTCGGCGGGTCGTCCTCGAACGCGAAGGCCACGACCTCGTAGCCGCCGGACACCTCGATACCCGCCGCCTGTGCCGCCTCCGCGTACGGCCGCCCCTCCAGCAGGGCGGACAGCAGGGCCCGCCGGACGCGCTTGTCCTCGCTGTGCAGGTCCTCCAGGGTCTGGCGGTGGGCGAGCACGACGGCGGGCAGGGCCGAGTACAGGCAGGAGAGCAGGGCGGCGCCCGCGTCGGCCAGCTCACCGGGTTCGGCCGCCTCGACCAGCGCCTCCCACCAGGCGCGGGCGCCGATGAGGTAGGCGGCGGTCACCGCCTCCAGGGGGACGCGGTCCTCGGCCCGGCGCGCCGACCACTCGATGAGCAGGGTCAGGTCGCCCCGGCCCACCTCGCCGCCGTCGCGCAGCGTCCGCAGCAGCAGGGCGTGGACGGCGGCGATCGACCGGGCCACCTCGCCCTCGATCACGCGGGGGGACAGGTCCCGGTAGTAGGGGACCTCCGCGGCGCACCGCGCGACGATGGCCGCGGTGACGTCGCCGCCGCGCGCGGCCATCCGGGTGTGCAGGTCGGGCATCGGCTCATCGTCACATCACCGAAACACGGGCGTCAATGGCGGTCGCGCGGTGGGGGCCGGGGCCGTCGCGGTCGGGCGGCCCGGCCCCGAGTCCGCTCACCGGCGGTCGAGCACGATGACGGGGGTGTGCGAGCGGCGGGTGGAGAAGGCGTCGATGTCGCCCCAGCCCTGGTAGTCGTCGAACCGGCTCCAGAGGCGGTCGCGTTCGGCGCCGGCGGCCTCGCGGCCGACCACGCCGAACGTGCCGTCGACGGTGTCGACCTCGGCCCGCGGGTTCGCCCGGAGGTTGAGCCACCACGCGGGGTCGGGCTCGGCCCAGCCGTTCATCGCGAGCGTGACGTAGGAGTCCCCGTCCAGGTGGTAGCCGAGGATCACGGCGCGCTCGCGCCCGGTGCGGCGGCCCGTCACGCGCAGGCGCAGCATCCCCATCCGGCCGCCCGCCCGGGGGCACGAGAGGCCGCGCCCGGTGGTGCGGTAGAGCAGCCGGTGTCCGGTCCAGGCTCCGCGGACGAACCAGCGCGGCGGCAGGACGGGGGTCTTCTCTCGATCCGGCATCGTCACCCTCCTCAGGGTTCCTACGGTGTAGGCCTACGCCGTAGACCTACAGAGTAGACCGACTCCTGCGCACGGTCAACGGGTACGAGGTGATCCACCGGCCACACCCCAGCCCTAGACTGTGGCGGGTGACGACGCGACGATCGAAGACGGCCCCGGCAGGTCTGACCAGGGAGGGCATCGTCGACGTCGCGATCCGCGTCGCCGACGCCGACGGCCCCACGGCGGTCAGCATGCGGCGGATCGCCCAGGAACTCGGGGTCGACCCGATGTCCCTGTACCGCCACATCGGCGCCAAGGACGGCCTGCTCGACCTCATGACCGACACCGTCGTCGCCGGGATCGAACGGGTCGAACCGGGAGAGACCTGGGTGGAGACCGCCCGCGCGCAGATGCTGGCCGCGCGCCGCACCATGCTCCGCCACCCCTGGACCGCCGAGGTCATCAAGGCCCGGCCCACCCCGACCCCGGCCGCCATGCGCTACGTCGACACCATCCTGGGCATCCTGCGCGGCGGCGGCCTGAGCCTGGAGCTCACCCACCACGCCCTGCACGTCCTGGGCAGCCGCATCCTGGGATTCAGCCAGGACCTGTACGACGAGGGCACCGACACCGCGCCCGAGGTCGCCGCCGCCCAGGCGGCGGCGCTGGCGCCGGAGATGCCGTGGGTGGCGGAGATGATCCTCGGGTCGAGCCACGAGGGAGCGCTGGGCGGCTGCGACGACGACGTGGAGTTCGCGTTCGCGCTCGACCTCGTCCTGGAGGGCCTGGAGCGCCGCCGCGCCGCCCGGTCGTAGGCGGCCGGTGGGCCGCGGTGCGCGGGTGACCCGCCGGGGGCAGGTGGTACGCCGGGCGCGGGTGACGCGCCGGGCCCGGCCCTCCGGCCGGGTTCTGTACCGCGAAGTAAGGTAGTGCCATGGGCGGCTCCCGCGGCGGTGTGATCGGGCGACCTCGCGAATTCGACATCGACGAGGCGCTGGAGTGCGCCATGCGGGTGTTCTGGGAGCAGGGGTACGAGGGCGCGAGCCTGGCCGACCTGACCGGCGCCATGGGGATCACCAAGACCAGCATGTACGCGGCCTTCGGCAACAAGGAACAGCTGTTCCGCAGGGCCCTGGACCGCTACACCGAGGGGCCGGCCTCCTACATGGCGCGCGCCCTGGAGGAGCCGACCGCGCGGGAGGTGGCCGAGGCGTCCCTGCGCGGGACGGTGCGGACCGTGACCGTCGCCGGCCCCGCCGGGTGCCTGGTCGTCCAGGGCGCGCTGGCGTCGAGCGACGGGGCGCGACCCGCGCACGAGGTGCTCGTCGGCTGGCGGACCGATGCCGGTCTGCGCATGGAGGAACGCTTCCGGCGGGCCGTCGAGGAGGGCGACCTGCCGGCCGGCACCGACCCGGCGCGGCTGGCCCGGTACGTCATGACGGTGGGGTTCGGCATCGCCGTCCAGGCCGCCGACGGGGTCGGCCACGACGAACTCCAGGAGGTCGTCGACACGGCGCTGCGCGCCTGGCCGGCCTGACCCGGACGACGGCGCGGCGGCCGGGCGCCCCGACCCGGCCTCGCGTTCCGGCGGCCCGGTCCGGCGGCTCGGCCCGGCGGCGGCGCTCAGTCGCCCCGCTTCCCCCACTGGATGGCGGGGCAGGTGTCCATCACCATCGGAACCCCGGCCTCCGTGGTGCGCCGGAACGCCTCCTCGTCGATGACGCCGAGCTGGAACCACACACCGCGGGCGCCGATCGCGACGGCCTGGTCGGCGAACTCCCCCGCCGCCTCGGAGCGGCGGAAGACGTCGACGACGTCGATGGGGCCGACGGCGGCGGCCGCCTCGGCGAGCGTCGCATAGGCCTTCTCCCCCAGCACCTCCGCGCCCTCGGCGGCGGCGCCGGGGTGGATCGGGACGATCCGCTTGCCCCTGGCCTGCAACAACTGCGCGATGGGGTAGGCGGTGCGCCGCTGGTCGTTCGACAGGCCCACGACGGCCCAGGTCTCGGTGTCGTCGAGGAGGTGGTCGATGTTCTTCTGGTCCAGCCACGGCTCGGTCATGTCGGTGGACAACATCCCCGCCCCGTCGGCGATTCCCGCCCCCGCGGCGCGTCCGGTGAGTGTGACGCACCCGACTTCTGTACCGATTGGAATATAACCGGGGAGGCCGGGGTTCCCCTTCCACAGCGACCGGGGGCACCCCCGCCCCGGAGTGCCGGACTCCCACCCGACCCCCGAAGGACACCATGAACAGCACCGCCACGTCGGCGGCGACGCCGACGGCACACCGGCCCGCGTCCTGGGCGGGCGTCGCCTCCCTGGGCCTGGGGATCTTCGCCCTGGTCATGGCCGAGTTCCTGCCCGCCAGCCTGCTCCCCCGCATGGCCGACGACCTCGGCGTCACGGCGGGCGCCGCGGGACAGTCCGTCACCGTCACCGCGATCACCGCCGGGATCTCCGGCCTGCTCCTGCCGGTCCTGCTCCCCCGCGCCGACCGGCGCCGCGTGCTGATCGCCCTCACCGGGCTGGCCGCCCTCTCCAACCTGCTCGTGGCGGCGGCCCCGAGCCTCACCGTCCTGCTGGCCTCCCGCGCCCTGCTGGGCCTCGCCCTCGGCGGTTTCTGGGCCCTGGCCATCGCGACGGCCGCCCAGCTCGTCCCCGTCGACCGCCTCGGCCGCGCGATGACCGTCATCAACTCCGGCGTCGCCCTCGCCACCATCGCGGCCGTCCCGCTGGGCACCTGGCTGGGCGAGCTGTGGGGCTGGCGGCAGGTGTTCCTGCTCGGCGCCGCGGCGGGCGTCGCCGCCCTGCTCCTCCAGGCCGCGGTGCTGCCCCGCGTGGCACCGGGCGCGGCGAACGGGCTGCGCGCCCTCGGGTCGACCCTGCGCTCCGGTGTCCTGCTGCTCGGCCTGGTCGCGATCCTGCTGATCGCCGGCGGGCACTTCACCGGGTTCACCTACATCCGCCCGGCCGCCGAGGCCGTGTCGGGCATCGGCTCCGCCGGACTCGCCGCGCTGCTGCTGGTCTACGGGATCGCCAACGTCCTCGGCACCGCCCTCAGCGGTATCCTCGCCGACCGCGCCCTGCGGGCGTCCGCCCTGCTCTTCCCCAGCGCGCTCGGCCTCGGCATGCTCGCGATGCTCGCCACCGGCGCCTCCCCCGCCGGCCTGTTCGCCGCCGCCGCGCTGTGGGGCTTCGGCTTCGGCGGCATCCCGACGACCGTGCAGACCTGGGGCGCCCGCACCGAACCGGACCGCCTCGAACAGGTCGGCGGGCTCATGTCGACCGTCTTCCAGATCGCGATCGCCTCGGGCGCGGTCGCCGGCGGCCTCCTCGTCGACGGCGTCACCGCCTCCGCACCCCTCGCCGCCGGCGGCACCGCGGCCGTCCTCGGCGGCCTCCTCCTGGCCTCCCTGCGCCGGCACCGCCGAACGGGCGGGGGAACGACCGCGTGAACGCGCCCGGGAACACCGGCCCCGCCACCGGGGCGGAGCGGCCGCCACCGGGGGTCACCTGCTCGTGTGGGCGAGGCCGGAGCGATGGGCGATGATCACCGCCCGGACGCGGTCTCCGGCGCCGGTCCCGACGAAGACCCCGCCCACACGGCTCTTCACCGGGGGTTCCCCGGTCGCGCGGAGGAACCGAGGTCGCGTGCCGCGCGGCGCCGCTGTGCCGGCAGCAGGCAGGCGGACACCGTGGCGGCCAGGAAGACCACCACGGAGACGGTGATGTGGCCGAACACCCCGGTGGCGGAGTTCACCGTGGTCCCGTCCACGACGATGGCGGTCGAGGACGGTACGGCGGCACCGACGAAGCTCATGCCGACCGAGCCGATCGCGCTGGTGCCGGCGATCATGCCGGCGACCACGCCCTGGCGCTCCGGTGGCGGCGTCTTCGCCGCCCCGAACCTGGGCGCCTACTGTGCGTCCAAGTGGGCCGTGGAGGCCCTCGGGGAGTCCCTGGCCGCCGAGGTCGCGCGGTTCGGGATCCACGTCACGCTCGTCGAGCCCGGCGGGTACGGCACCGACTGGGCGGGGGCGTCCGCGCGGCGAAGCGGCGCGCTCGCCGAGTACGACCGGATGCGCGCCGAGATGGCCGCGCGCCGAGGTGCCGGCGTCCCCGGCGACCCCGCCGCGGCCGCGCAGGCGCTGCTGGAGGTCGTCGACGCCGAGAGGCCTCCGCTGCGGGTCCTGCTCGGCACCCTCTCCGGCAGGCCGGCCACCGACATCGTCCGGGAGACCTACGAGCGGCGGCTCGCGGAGTGGTCGGCCTGGTCCGAGCTGTCGGAGCGGGCCCAGGGGTAGGGGCCCGGGCGTAGCGGTCCGGCACCATCGGACCGCATCCGACCGGGCCCG
>NZ_JBJJBV010000110.1:0-22813 GCF_045446735.1 Nocardiopsis protaetiae | reverse complement strand
GGGCGGAACGCTGTGCGTTCCGCCCCTCGGGTGTTTCGGGTGGGGGTTCGGGGGTCAACCCCCGGCAAATACGACGGAACGACCCTGCGAGGCGGCCGAAGGCCCCCGAGCAGGATCGTTCCGGAGTGAAGTGGGCGATACAGGACTCGAACCTGTGACCTCATCGGTGTGAACGATGCGCTCTAACCAACTGAGCTAATCGCCCGAGAACCGCGGTGACCCGCTGTTTCGGTGTCCGCCCTGTCGTTCGGACAAGGAAAACTCTAGCGCATCCCGGAGGGTGTTCGCTCCACCCGCGTGCGAGCCTCCGGAACCTGTATGTGACCGAGGTCACATTACGCTACCGTCGGGTTCATGGCAGAGTCACCCGTCGGGCGTGCATCCCCACAGTTAGAAGGAGTTCCCGGCCCGGCAGGCACCCGGCACGACCCCGCATAGCGCAGCCTTCGTGACGCGGGCCACCCGACATTGGGAAATCTTTGGTTTCTCCTGGTCATTACAGTGACGAAGGATCGCAGAGCCGCCGAGCGGCGCGCCGTACCCGCAGGGCGGGCGGCAAGACCTCCGGTCCGATCGAAGAAAGTCCCCGTACTCACGTCATAGTCCGCGAGCGACCCCGTTGGAGCGAGTGAGACGGCACCGACCCGCACCGCCGCAGGCGAGGGCCGGACGAGAAAAGGTTTGGCGAACATGAACAGTAGCGACACCACTGCCACCGCCGAGCTGGGCCTTCGGCTCGTGGTTCCCGAGCGCACCGCGGTTCCCCTGGTCGCCCGGCTCGACTACAGCGCCGAGGACCCGTACGCGATCCGCGTGGCCTTCCACACCGGCGAGGACGACCCCGTCGAGTGGATCTTCGCCCGTGAGCTCCTGACCGTCGGCATCGTCCGCCCGGTCGGCGAGGGCGACGTGCGCGTGTGGCCCTCCAAGGACGAGCACGGCGAGCGCAACGTCTGCATCGCGCTCTCCTCCCCCTTCGGCCAGGCCGAGTTCGACACCCAGGTGTCGCCGCTGGCCGAGTTCCTCCACCGGACCTACGAGATCGTCCCGGCCGGGCAGGAGGCCCAGTTCGTGGACCTCGACGAGGAGATCCAGCAGCACCTGGCCTCCTGACGGCCTGACGGCCCGCGGGCCGCGGGGTCGCACGGTCACAAACGAGAGGGGACGGCGCCGGGCGCCGTCCCCTCTCGTCGTGCAGTCGTGTGCGTTCGAGCCGTGCGTTCAAGCCGTGCTTTCGAGGACCGTCACGGGTCCAGGTCGGCCGCCGAGCGCTCCGCGAACACCTTCATCGCCTCCAGGGTGACCGGGCCGGGGGCCTGGGACACCTCCAGGTCGTCGATGTTGAGGATGGGCTGCACGTCGCGGCCCGTGGAGGTCAGGAACGCCTCGGTGACCTCCGGCAGGCGCTCCATCGGCACGTCCTCCTCCTCGCCCCCGTACCACTCCAGGACCAGCTCGCGGGTGATGCCCGCCAGCGGGCCCGCGGACAGCGGCGGGGTGACCAGGCGGCCGTCCAGCACCACGAAGATGTTGCTGCCGGTGCCCTCGCACAGGTTCCCCGAGATGTTGCGGAAGATCGCCTCGCTCGCCCCCCGGGCCTTGGCGAAGGCCAGGGCCCGCACGTTGTCGGCGTAGGAGGTCGTCTTGAGCCCCGCCAGGGCGCCGAACTCGTTGCGCGGCCAGGGGGCCAGCGCGACGTCGGTGTGCGGGGGGATCGGCGGGAAGGGGCCCAGCGCCACGATCATGGTCTGCTCGCCCGCGGACCGGTCCGAGCCCAGCGGGCCGGCGCCGTCCGTGACCGTGATGCGCACCCGGGCGTCGGTCAGCTCGGGGTTGGCGGCCACCGCCTGTTCCACCCCCGCGGCCACCAGCTCCAGATCGGGCGTCTCCATGCCCAGACCCTCGGCGGAACGCGCCAGGCGGCGCAGGTGGCGGGTGAGCGCGAACGGGCGGCCCTGCCGGGCCCGCACCGTCTCGAAGACACCGTCGCCCACGGTGATGCCGTGGTCGGCCACCGGGATCCGCGCCTCGGCCGCGTCGACGACGGTGCCACGGCCGTACCCGGCCCCGGCGATCCACACCCTCATTGTCCCAACCCCCACGCTTCTCGGGTGCCCGGCTCGACCCGGGCCGCGGCACGATCCTCCCACCTCAGGAGAGGCGGCGCCGCCCGGGTGCGTACCGTCAGCCCGTCGGGCTTGGCAAGGGTCATGACCGGCACCGGCCGTGGTCCGGTTCTCAAGGTCCGTTCATCATCGCATCGTGACTGGTCAGACGCACCCCGCAAAAAGGCGGCCCGGTCCCCTGACGCACGGGGGGCCGAAAAGATAAGTTACGAATGGCTATCATCTGGGCAACGCTTATGCGGGACCCGGCGGTGACCGGTCGTGCTCTCCCCCTCTGACGACCGTCCCGCGGCGCACGGGCCCCGCAGGTCCCCTGACCGCTCCGACCCGACAGAGCAAAGAGAGACATGACCCCACCGAGCACCGCCCGCGGAGAACTCAGCTGGCTGCTGGACGACCTCCTCACCCGGGCCTCCGGAACGCAGCACGCCATCGTTCTGTCCACCGACGGTCTCCTCATGGCGACCTCCAGTGGCCTGGACCGGCCGGCCGCCGAACACCTGTCGGCGATCGCCTCCGGTCTGCACAGCCTCGCCGGAGGCGCCAGCAAACAGTTCACCGCCGGCAACATCCGCCAGAGCATCATCGAGATGGACCGGGCCTTCCTCTTCGTCGCCGCGGCCGGCGAGGGGGCCTGCATGGCCCTCATGTCCGACTCCGACAGCGACGTGGGCCTGATCGCCTACGAGATGAACAAGGTGATCGAGAGGGTCGGCCAGTACCTCTCCGCACCGCCCCGGCCCGACATGCCCTCCACCCCGGCGCACGTCGAGAAGTGACCTCCCCCGCCGCCGAGGCGGGCCGCCCGCCGGCCCTGCCCCGGCAGGGGGTCTCGGGCACGCCCCGGACCGCCGATTTCGCGCTCGGCGCGGAATCCGCTAGAGTTCTTAACGCAGCGAGGGGGCGGCCCGGACACAACGGGAGGCCCGCGGAACTCGCCGTGCGGACGTGGCTCAGCTGGTAGAGCATCACCTTGCCAAGGTGAGGGTCGCGGGTTCGAATCCCGTCGTCCGCTCCAACGATTCAACTCCGCCACCGCGAGGTGGCAGAGTGGGGTCGGCCCCGGGACCCGGTCCCGGAGCACAAGCGGACGTGGCTCAGCTGGTAGAGCATCACCTTGCCAAGGTGAGGGTCGCGGGTTCGAATCCCGTCGTCCGCTCGGAGAGGCCCGCATGGGTGTCCACAAGGCGATTCCCCCATGTAGTTTCCAGGCGGAGTGGCCGAGTGGTTGAGGCAAGGGACTGCAAATCCCTGCACACGGGTTCGATTCCCGTCTCCGCCTCCATGCACCTCATTTCCCATGAGGGCGGTTAGCTCAGTTGGTTAGAGCGCTACCTTGACACGGTAGAGGTCACAGGTTCGAATCCTGTATCGCCCACGCGTTTCCCGAAAGGCCAGAACCCCGGTTCTGGCCTTTCGGCGTTTCCAGGGTGCCTCCACGTGGGAGACAGAGCAGATGGCGCAATACGCACTGATGGTGTGGGGACCGAGCGAGTACGGCGAGTTCGGCACCTACGACTCGGCGGAGGAGAACGCCGCCCAGCTGGAGGCCACCGGCGCCTTCACCGACAGGCTGCGGGACGAGGGGAACTTCGTCTTCGCCGACGGCCTGGCGGAGGCGTCGGCCGCCACCGTGGTCGACGGGCGGGGGTCCGCGCCGGTCTTCACCGACGGCCCGTACCTGGAGACGAAGGAGTACATCGCCGGGCTCTGGATCATCGAGGCCGCGGACCTCGACGAGGCGCGCGCACTCGCGGCCGAGGCGTCGCGCGCGTGCCGACGCCCGGTCGAGATCCGTCCCGCGCACGGCGGATGACCGGCTTCGCGGGCGTCGGGGAGGTCCTCGCCCTCGTCCACCGCGAGGAGTGGGCGCGGGTGGTGGCCTCGCTCGCGCGCAGGTTCGGCGATCTCGACCTGGCGGAGGAGATGGCCGCGGAGGCTTTCGCGACCGCCGCCGAGCGGTGGCCGCGCGACGGTGTGCCGCCCGGGCCCGGCGCGTGGATCACCACGACGGCGAACCGCAGGGCGATCGACCGGCTCCGGCGGGAGGCGCGGCGTGCGTCGAAGCACAGGGAGGCGCTCGTGTTCCACGACGACGGCCCGGCCGATCCGGTCGGCGCGGTCGAGGACGACCGCCTGCGGCTGTTCTTCATCTGCTGCCACCCCGTACTCGGGACCGAGGCCCGGGTGGCGCTGACCCTGCGCATGGTCGGCGGTCTCACGGTCGCCGAGATCGCCCGCGCCTTCCTGGTGCGGGAGGCCGCGATGGGTCGGCGCATCACCCGGGCGAAGGAGCGGATCAGGGCCGCGCGGATCCCCTTCCGGGTGCCGGGCGCCGAAGATCTGGCCGACCGGGTGGCCGGGGTGCTGGCCGTGCTCTACCTCGTCTTCAACGAGGGCTACCTCGCCTCGGGCGAGGAGTCGGAGCCGATCCGCCGTGAGCTCACCGCCGAGGCGATCCGCCTGACCCGCCTGGTCCGCACGCTGCTGCCGCACGACGGCGAGGCGGCCGGTCTGCTCGCCCTGATGCTGCTCGCCGAGGCGCGCGCCCCGGCGCGTGTGTCCTCGGGTGAGCTGGTGCGGCTGGACGAGCAGGACCGGGATCTGTGGGACCGGGCGCTGATCGCCGAGGGCCTCGCCCTGGTCCGCGAGCGGCTGGCCGCGGTCGACCGGGGCGGCGCCGCGCCCGGCCGCTACCAGATCCTCGCCGCGATCAGCGCGGTGCACACGTCGGCGCCCGACGCGCGCGACACCGACTGGTCGCAGGTCGTCGCCCTCTACGACCAACTGGCGGCCATAGACCCGAGCCCGATCGTCGCGCTGAACCGGGCGGTCGCGATCGCCGAGCTCGACGGCCCCGAGGCCGGTCTCGGGGCCGTCGACCGGCTCGGCGGGGCGCTGGACGACTACCACGCCTTCCACGCCACCCGCGCCGACCTGCTGGAGCGGCTGGGCCGCCCGGCCGACGCCCGTGCGGCGTACGACCGGGCGATCGGGCTGGCCGGCAACACCGCGGAGGTCGCGCACCTCACCCGGCGCCGCGACCGGCTCGCCGGCTGAGCCCTGCGTTGACCGGGCTCTGCGTTGACCGGGCTCTGCGCCGACCGGGTCCGGTTCAGCCTCCGGCGTGCAGGGTGGGCCGGTAGACGAGCTCCTGGACGCCGCCGTCGAAGGTCCGGTGTTCGAGCAGTTCGAGGTCGAAGTCGGCGGCGCCCTGGAAGACCGGGCGGCTCCCGGTCCGGCCGCTGATCACCGGGAAGATCGTCACCTGGACGCGGTCGACCAGGCCGGCGGCCATCAGCGCCCGGTTCATCGACAGGCTGCCGTGCGAGCGCAGCGGCACCGCGGACTCCTCCTTGAGCCGGGCGACGACGTCGACGGCGTCGCCGCGCTCGACCGTGGCGTCCGGCCAGTCGAGGGGGCCTTCGACGGTGTTGGACACCACCGTCGTCGGCAGGTACTTCATCCGGGTGTTCACGGGGTCGGCCGCGTCGGTCTCCCGGGTGATCGGGGCCAGGTATCCCATGAACTCCCGGAAGGTGTTCGCCCCCAGGACCAGGCGCAGGTCCTCGCGGTACTGGGCGAGGCGGCGGTCCAGGAACTCGGGGCCCTGCTTGCCCCAGTACCCGCCCCAGTCGCCGTCGGCGTTGTAGGAGCCGAAGCCGTCGAGGGTGGAGAAGACGTCGAAAGTGTACGTAGCGGTCATGGTCTGCTCCTCGGTCGATGTCCGCAGCGCGATTCGGTGCGGCCACTCACCACCGCAACGAACGGCCCCGCCCCGATCCGACACACCCTCCCGGATTTCCCCGGAGGAAATTCTCCGAAGCACAAGGACAGCGGAATCCGTTCCCCCGGGATGACTCCGAGACGAAACCAGGAACGAGGCCTGATCAGCGCCTCTGAATCCCTTGTTATTTGCGCGTTCCGCGGCCCATCATGCTGTCCATGGATCACGATGACCGCGTGACACGTGCCGACGCTCCGGCCCCACCCCCGCGAGCGAAGGCGGCGGCCGAGCTCTACCTCGCCGGGAGGTACGTGGCCGGTGAGGGCGACGTCGTGCCGGTGACCAGCCCGGTGACCGGCGAGCACCTCGCCGACCCGGCCCAGCCGAGCGGCGCCCAGATCGACCGCGCCGTGGCGGCGGCGCGCAGGGCGTACGACGACTACTCCCGCTGGAGCACCCACGAGCGGGCCGCGCTGTGCCACCGGATCGCCGACGGCATCCGGGCCGACCGCGAGGAGCTGGCCCGGCTGACCACCCTCGAACAGGGCAAACCGATCCATGAGGCCCGCGACGACGTCGAGGACTCCGCGGCGATCTTCGAGGACGCGGCCGAGGACGCCAAGAGGCTCTACGGCGAGACCATCCCGAGCACCGACCGCGACAAGCGGATGATCACCTTCCGCTCCCCGGTCGGTGTGTGGGCGGGCATCACACCGTGGAACTTCCCGCTGATGATCATGGTCGAGTTCCTCGGTCCGGCGCTGGCGACCGGCAACGCGATCGTGTCCAAGCCCCCGGTCGAGACGCCGCTGGTGTGCCTGCGGCTCGGCGGGATCCTCACCGAGGCCGGAGTGCCCGAGGGCCTGGTCTCGATCCTGCCGGGCGGCGGCGCCGTCGGGGGAACGCTGGTGCGCCACCGCGGCATCGACGCGGTCGGCTTCGTGGGGTCGTCGGCGACCGGCGAGAAGATCGTCTCCACCATGGGCCTGAAGCGGTCGATCATGGAGATGTCCGGCAACGGGCCGCTGGTGGTGTGCGCGGACGCCGACCTGGAGAAGGCGGCCGCGGCGGCGACCTTCGGCGCCTACTGGAACGCCGGCCAGGTCTGCTGCGCCTCCGAGCGGGTGATCGTCGACGCGTCGGTCCACGACGACTTCGTGGCCGCGTGCGTCGAGGCGGCCGCGGCCGTGCGGCTCGGTGACCCGTTCGACGAGAAGGTCACCCTCGGTCCGCTGAACAACGAGCCGACCGCCGCCAAGATGGACCGCCACCTGGCCGACGCGGTGGCCAGGGGCGGCCGGGTGGTGCTCGGCGGCGGGCGGGCCCGGGGCTTCCCGACCGACCTGTACTACTCCTACACGCTGCTCGACGGTGTCACCCCCGACATGCTGGTCGCCCGGGAGGAGAGCTTCGGTCCGGTGCTGCCGATCCTCACCGGCGCCGGCGACGAGGAGATCCTGCGGCTCGCCAACGCCTCCGAACTCGGCCTCCAGGCCGCGGTCTTCACCACGTCGCTGTCGCGGGCCTTCCGGTACGGCGAGGGCCTGCGCGCCGGCTCGGTGGTGGTCAACGAGTCGACCGACTACTTCGAGGGCGCCCAGCCCTTCGGCGGCGCCGCCGGTACCAGGACCGGTTGGGGGCGGGTCGGCGGGCTCGCCCAGCTCCGCGACATGACCGACCTGCGCACCATGGTCATCACTCTCTGAGACATCTGTGCGGGAGAACCCTTGTGCGCAGGGGGTTCTCGATTGCGGAGAGGGTGCACCGAAGAGCAGAATGACCGGTGCTCCCTGGATCATCAGGCGAACCGGAAGGCCGCTCATGACGAACACCCCGCGTGTCCCCCTGGACACGACCGTCCCCCACTCCGCGCGAGTGATGAACTACTGGCTGGGCGGCAAGGACCACTACCCGGTCGACCGCGCCCTGGGCGAGCAGGTCGAACAGGCCTTCCCCGAGATCGTCGAGCTCATGCGCGCCGACCGCCGGTTCATCGTCCGCTCGGTCACCCACCTGGCCAGGGAGGAGGGCATCCGGCAGTTCCTGGACATCGGCACCGGCCTGCCCACCGCCAACAACACCCACGAGGTCGCCCAGTCGGTCGCCCCCGAGTCCAGGATCGTCTACGTCGACAACGACCCCCTGGTGCTCGCGCACGCCCGGGCGCTGCTGACCAGCACCCCCGAGGGCGCCACCGACTACATCGACGCCGACCTGACCGACCCGGAGGCGCTGCTCTCCCAGGCCCGGGAGCTCCTGGACTTCACGCAGCCGATCGGGCTGGTCATCATGGGCACGCTCGGCCACTTCCCCGCCGACGAGCGCACCTACGCCATCGCCCGCGCCTACGTGGACGCCCTCCCGTCGGGCAGCTTCCTGGCCCTGTGCGACAGCACCGACACCAGCGAGCCGATCGTGGAGGCCGCCAAGGCCTGGAACGCGAACGCGGCCCAGCCCATCCACCTGCGCACCCCGGACGAGATCGCCGCCTTCTTCGACGGCCTGGAGCTGCTGGAGCCCGGCGTGGTCTCCGTCCCGTTCTGGCGCCCCGAGGAGGCCCAGGTGGGCACCGTCCGGGAGGTCGCCCAGTACGGCGGCATCGCCCGCAAGCCCTGACCCGCACGGGCGGGCGCGTCCGGACGGGGATTCCCGGCGCGCCCGCCCGGACCCACCCGGCGGGGGACCACCCGCGGCGGGACCGCTACGGCAGGCCGCCGTGGGGGACGTCGACGCGGACCGCCAGCAGCCGGGCCTCGCGGGCAGCGCGGCGTTCGTGCTCGGCGAACGAGGGTGCCGTGCACAGGAACAGGGTGCGGCCGTCCCCGCCGCCGAGCATGCAGGCGTAGACCCCGGTCCCGGTGTGGATCTCGTCGACGACCTCGCCGCCCTCGCGGACCCGGATCACCCGCTCGTGCAGGGCGTCGGCGATCCAGACCGCCCCCTCGGCGTCGGCGCAGATGCCGTCGGGCGCGACCTGGAGCAGCCCGACCGCCTCCTCGACATCCGTGGTCCGCGGGATCTCTCCGAACTGCGCCCACACGCGCCGGTTGTGCAGCCCGCCTCCCGAGTCGATGTCGAAGGCGGTGATCCGCGCGGCGAACGTCTCGGCGACCAGGAGCACGCCCCGGGGCAGGATCACCATGCCGTTGGGGAACCCCAGGTCCTCGGCCACGGTGGTGACGGTGCCGTCCGGGTCGACGCGGTTGAGCGCGGTGTAGCGCAGCGGCTCGCCGCCCATGAGGTCGAAGCCGAAGTCGCCCACGTAGGCCCGGCCGACCTCGTCGACGACCATGTCGTTGAGGACGCCCGCCGCGATCCCGGACAGGTCGGCGTGCCCGCTCAGCTCTCCGGAGTCGGCGCGCACCAGGATGCGGCGGTCGCGCATGGAGACGATGAGCGCGCGCCCGTCGGGGAGGAAGCCCAGGCCGGAGGGCTGTTCGGGCACCTCGGCCACGACCTCCGCGCCGCCGCGGCCATCGGTCGCCACGACCTGTCCGGTGTAGAAGTCCGAGACCCACAGGCGGCCGTCCCGCCATCGCGGGCACTCCAGAAAGGAGTAGCCGTCCAGTACGACCGAAAGTTCCCGGTCCGTCGAGCGTCCCTGCGCCATTGCGGCCCCTTCCCGATGGGTGACTAAGCGCATAGTCACCTCCGCGTTCGTCATGTGTCAAGCGTCACTCCCGGGGCCCTCGGGCCGTCCGGGGAGCGGTGGACACGGAGGGGGTGCTTCTGGCACAGTCTAGCTAAGCAAGCGCTTAGTCAGGGAGGATCCCATGGCCGAGGCCGTCATCGTCGCAGCCGCCCGCACACCCATCGGACGTGCCGGGAAGGGCTCGCTGAAGGACTTCCGCCCCGACGACCTCGCGGCCTTCGCCGTGCGGAGCGCACTGGCGAAGGTGCCCGCGCTCGACCCCCGCGAGGTCGACGACGTCCACCTCGGGTGCGGGATGCCCGGCGGCGAGTCCGGCTACAACATGGCCAAGGTCGTCAACACCCTCAACGGCATGGACACCGTCCCCGGCACCACGGTCACCCGCTACTGCGCGTCGTCGCTACAGACCACCCGGATGGCGTTCCACGCCATCCGGGCCGGCGAGGGCGACGTGTTCGTCTCGGCCGGCGTCGAGACCGTCTCCCGGGCCGGCCGGGGAACCTCCGACGAGCTGCCCGGCACCCGCAACGGGCTCTTCGACGCCGCCGCGGCCCGCACCGACGGGATCGCGGAGGGGAACACCCGCTGGCACGACCCGCGCGAGGACGGCCTGCTGCCCGACGTCTACATCTCCATGGGCCAGACCGCCGAGAACGTCGCGACCCTGCGCGGCGTCTCCCGGCGGGAGATGGACGAGTTCGCCGTCCGCAGCCAGAACCTCGCCGAGAAGGCGGTCGCGGACGGCTTCTGGGCCCGCGAGATCACCCCGGTCACGGCGCCCGACGGCACCGTGGTCGCGGCCGACGACGGTCCGCGCGCCGGGGTCACCTACGACGCGGTCGCCGCGCTGCGGCCGGTGTTCCGGGAGGACGGCACGGTCACCGCCGGGAACTGCTGCCCGCTCAACGACGGCGCCGCCGCCGTGGTCGTCATGTCCGACACGCGGGCGGCCGAGCTCGGGATCACCCCCCTGGCCAGGATCGTCGCCACCGGCGTCTCGGGCCTCTCCCCCGAGATCATGGGCCTGGGCCCCGTCGAGGCCACCCGCCGGGCGCTGGCGAACGCCCGGATGGCGATCGGCGACATCGACCTCGTCGAGATCAACGAGGCCTTCGCCGCTCAGGTCGTCCCCTCGTACCGGGACCTGGGCATCGACCTCGACCGCCTCAACGTCAACGGCGGGTCGATCGCCGTCGGCCACCCGTTCGGCATGACGGGTGCGCGCCTACAGAACACGATGCTCAACAGCCTCGACCGGCACGACAAATCCACCGGTCTCATCACGATGTGCGTCGGCGGCGGCCAGGGTATGGCACTGATCCTCGAACGCGTCTGAACCACCGGCCGCCACAGTCCACCACCGGCCACCACAGTCCGCCGCAGGGCCACCGCCCGGCACCCACCCACGAAGGAAGAACACCCATGGGACGTTTCGAAGGACGCGTCGTCGCGATCACCGGTGCCGCACGCGGCATCGGCCTGTCGGCCGCGGAACGGTTCGCCGCCGAGGGGGCGTCGGTCGCCGTCATCGACCTGGACGAGTCCGCCGCGGCCGAGGCGGCCGGGAGCCTGCCCCTGACCGAAGGCGCCCGGGCGATCGGCATCGGGGCCGACGTGGCGTCCTCGCCCGACGTCGACAAGGCGGTCGCCCGCACGGTGGACGAGCTCGGCGGAATCCACGTCCTGATGAACAACGCGGGCATCACCCGCGACAACCTGCTGTTCAAGATGTCCGAGGACGACTGGGACCAGGTCATGGACGTGCACCTCAAGGGGGCGTTCCTGATGACCCGGGCCGCCCAGGCCCACTTCGTGGCCCAGCGCCACGGCAAGGTCGTCAACCTCTCCAGCATCTCCGCGCTCGGCAACCGGGGGCAGGCGAACTACGCCGCCGCCAAGATGGGCGTGCAGGGGCTCACCCGCACCCTCGCCATCGAGCTCGGCCCGTTCGGGGTCAACGTCAACGCCATCGCGCCGGGGTTCATCGCCACCGAGATGACCGACGCCACGGCCGCGCGGCTGGGCCTGACCGTGGAGGAGTTCCGCGAGGGCGTCGCGAGCTCCAACCCGATCGGCCGGGTCGGCGGACCGGCGGACATCGCCGCGGCCGCCGCGTTCCTCGCCAGCGACGAGGCGTCCTACATCACCGGACAGACGCTGTACGTCGACGGCGGCCAGACCGTCGCATGACCCGGGGAGGAACCATGCAGGGCCTCATGCAGGACCACCCGCTGGAGATCGGCGGCCTCATGCGCCGCGCCGAGCGGATGTTCGCCCACAAGACCGTCACCACCGGCACCGTCGACGGCGAGACGACCGCCTCCTGGGGCGGGGTGATCGCGCGCGCCCGGCGCCTGGGCGCCGCCCTCGACACGCTCGGGGTGTCCGTCGGCGCCCGGGTCGCCAGCTTCGCCTGGAACACCCAGCGGCACGTCGAGCTGTACCTCGGGGTGCCGAGTACCGGACGTGTGCTGCACACCGTGAACCACCGGCTGTTCGCCGCGGACCTCGCGTACATCCTGTCCGACGCCGCGGACGACGTCGTGTTCGTCGACCGGTCGCTGGTCACCGCGGTGTGGGACGCCGTCGCGTCCGCGCCGGGTGTCCGCTGGATCGTCGTGATGGACGACGGGGCGCCGGTCCCGGTGCCCGAGGACCCGCGGGTGCTCGACTACGAGGAGCTGCTCGGCCGGGTCCCCGGGGAGGGGGTGTCGGCCCACGCCGTCACGGACGAGAACGCGGCGGCGAGCCTTTGCTACACCTCCGGCACGACGGGCAGGCCCAAGGGCGTGCTGTACAGCCACCGGTCGATCGTCCTGCACGCCCTCCTGCTGCTGGGCGCCGACACCTTCGGCATCCGCGAGCGCGACGTCGTCATGCCGATCGTGCCGATGTTCCACGTGAACGCGTGGGGTCTGCCGTACGCGGCGCTGATGTCCGGCGCCGCGCTCGTGCTGCCCGGGCCCGCGATGCGGCCGGAGGCGACCGCCGACCGCATGGAGCGGCACCGCGTCACCTTCACCGCCGGCGTCCCCGCGATCTGGCTCGGCCTCGAACCGCTGCTCGCCGCCCGCGACCTGTCGTCCCTGCGCATGGTCGTCAGCGGCGGCAGCGCCCTGCCGGAGTCCCTGTCGCGGGCGTGGGAGGAGGGCGCGGGCCTTCCGATCACGGGGTCGTGGGGCATGACGGAGTGCAGCCCGCTCGTCGCCTCCGGGCGCGTTCCCTCGGCGCACGACGACCTGCCCGCCGACGAGCGCCGGTCCCTGCTGGGCCTGCCCGGCCCGACCGTCCCTCTGGTCGACGTGCGCGTCGTCGGCGAGGACGGGCGGCCCGTGCCCCACGACGGGGTCGCCTCCGGGGAGTTGCAGGTGGCCGGGCCGACCATCGCGAGCGGCTACTTCGGCGCCTCCTCGGGGGCGGACTCGTTCACCGCGGACGGCTGGCTCCGCACGGGCGACGTCGCCACCCTCGACGGGCACGGTGTGCTGCGCATCGTCGACCGGACCAAGGACATGATCAAGTCCGGCGGCGAGTGGATCTCCTCGGTCGCGCTGGAGAGCGCGCTGGCGGACCACCCGCTGGTCCAGGAGGCCGCGGTCGTCGGCGTCGAGGACGAGCGCTGGGGCGAGCGCCCCTTCGCCTACGTCGTCCCCGTCCCCGGCGGGGCGCCCGACGAGGCCGAGCTGCGGCGGCACCTGGCGACCCGGGTCGCCTCCTGGTGGATCCCCGAGCGGTTCGCCTTCCTGGACGCGATCCCCAGGACGGCGACCGGCAAGGCCTCGAAGGCGGCGCTGCGGGCCCGCGTCCGGGAGGACGGGAACGCTCCGCGTCCCTGACCGGACACCCCTCGTACGACCCCTTGTAAAGTCGTGGCAGACCGCGCAGTACCCCAGTCCAGGAGGCCCGACGTGTCCCAGCTCGACCAGGGCGCCGCGCCGTCGGCCCGGGCGGCCGACGGCACCGGCCCGGGTCGGCTCCAGGCCGACGACCTGCCCGGTTCCGAACGCTACGGCGAGGTCCCGCGCCGCCTGCTGCTGTCGGCGGCGGCGTGCTTCGCCGCCAACGGGTTCCACGGCACGACGACGCGCCACATCGCGGCCGGCGCCGGGCTCAGCCCGGCGGCGCTCTACGTGCACTTCCCGTCCAAGGAGCTCGCGCTCTACGAGGTCGTGCGCCTGGGCCACGAGCACGCCCGCTCGATCCTCACCGGCCCCGACGTCGAGGCGCTGGCCGACCCCGGCGAGCGGCTCGCCGAGATCGTGTCCCGCTACACCCGGTTCCACGCGCGCCACCACGTGGTGGCGCGCGTGTGCCAGTACGACCTGGGCGCGCTCGCCCCGGAGCACTACGCCGAGGTGCTGCGGATCCGGCAGGCCACCAACGAGGTCTTCCGGGTGGCCGTCGCGTCCGGCGTCGACTCCGGCGCGTTCCGGGCGGACGTGGACATGCGGCGGGTCTCGCGCGCGCTGATCTCCCTCGCCATCGACCTGGTGCGCTGGTACCGGCCCGAGGGGCCGGAGTCGCCCGAGCAGCTCGGCGAGTTCAACGCGGGGCTCGCGCTGCGGCTCGTGACGGCCTGAGGCGCGGCCCCGTCGGCCCGGTTCGGCCGACCCGGCCCGCTCGGCCGTTCGGTCAGCCCAGCTCGGTCGCGCGGTCGCGCAGCGAGATGAGCGAGCGGCGCGCCTCCGGTGTGTCCGGCAGGACGGCCAGCAGCATCTGCCGTCCGGGGCCGATCAGCGCCTCCGTGGTCAGCTTGCGCACCCACTTCATGCCGGCGTCGAGCTCGGCCATCGCGTCGGTGGCGCCCCCGCTGCGGGCCCAGTTGCCGAGCGCCGCGCGGTGCATCGCGTCGATCAGGGCGGCCAGGCCCATGCTCTGGAACCGGAGTGTGCCCGGCGGCAGGTGGTCGTGCAGGAAGGCCGAGGTCAGGGCGACGTACCGCTCGTGCTCCACGATCTCCCGGTCGCGCAGCTCCGGGACCACACGGGTCAGCTGGTAGCGGGCCAGGACGAGCTGGGGCCGGCGCAGGAAGTCCTGGAGGGACTCCCCGGTACCGGCGATGACGGCCTCGACCGGGTCCTCGTCCGGATCCGCGGAGTTCAGCCGCCGTTCGAGCTGCGCGAGGCGTGCGGAGTGGTCGGGGAAGGGCAGTTCGTCCTTGCCCCCGAAGTGCCGGAACACGGTGCGCCGCGAGACACGGGACGCCTCGGCGACCGCTTCGACGGTCACCGCCTCGTACCCGTCCCGGAGGAAGAGCTCCATGGCCGTCTCCGCGATGCGGTACTTGGACTCGTTGGCGTCGCGTGCTCGTTCGGACACTACCGCCACCTCTCTATCCTCGTCCGGTCCCCCGGTGACACAGTGTAGGAAGACACCGGGTGGGACCGTGCCGGGGGTGCGGGCGGGCCCGTGCCCGCACCCCCGGCGCCGCCGTGCGTCAGGAGAAGCTCCCCGTGGTGATCCGCGCGCGGTGGTCGTCGGCGTCGAACACGACGCTGTTCGGCCACTGCTCCCACCGGACGGGCAGCCGCCCGGTCTGCGGGCTGCCGGTCCGCACGAACTGCCGGACCGCGCCGATCATCTGGTCGGACAGCTCCAGCCGGCCGGGGCGGTTGGCCCGGCCGAACGCGTACGAGAAGACGTTCCGCTCGAAGTTGCCGAAGACGAACGGCAGGTCCAGGGCGTGCACCGCCCCGTAGACCTCGTCGAACGGCGCGGGCTGGTTGGCCCACGCGAACTGGTAGTAGAAGAGCCTGCGGTTGCCGCTCTCCTGCAACGTGTCCATCGAGTCCTCGGCGATCCCCATGAACACCAGGTCGGTCAGCACCGCGGCCGTCTCGTTCCAGCCTCCGGGGCCGTCGACGGGCAGGTACTGCTCGGCGATGAAGTCCTCGACGCCCCAGGGGCCCGGCCGGTCGGGGTCGAACTCGTACTGCATCGTGAACCGGTCGCGGTCGCTCTGCGGGTGCGCCCCGACGAGGGACCCGAAGAGCTTGCCCTCCTCCAGGGTGTTGCCGGCCAGGACCGGGACGTCGCGGTTCGCCCCGTCCCCGAGGGCGGCGTACGGGTCGCCGGGGATGACGGTCCCGTCGGCGATGACCGCGGGTGTCCCGTCGAGCCCGTGCCGCAGTGCCAGCCGGACGAGGTCGTCGTCGGACATCCGCTCCAGGAGCGGCACACCGGCTTCGACACCGTCGAGCCCGGCGTCCCGCGCGGCCGCCGAGGCGAGGTCCTCGGCGTAGGTGCGGGCGTCCCCGGGGGCGGTGGTGCTGAGGCCGCCGCTCAGCGGGATCGCCTTGTGGTAGAGGCCGCGGGCGAGCGGCGAGACCATCAGGGCCCACACGTTCACCGCTCCGGCGGACTCGCCCATGACGGTCACGTTGTTCGGGTCGCCGCCGAAGGCCCGGGCGTTGGCCCGGACGAACCGCAGCGCCTCGATCTGGTCGAGCGTGCCGAAGTTGCCCGAGTCGGCCACCGGGTCGCCGGAATCGCCCCGGGGCAGGTCGAGCCAGCCGAACAGGCCGAGGCGGTAGTTGACCGTCACCACGACGGCCTCGGCCTCGGCGGCGAGGGTGCGGCCGTCGTACATCGGGTCGGCCGAGTAGCCGACGACGTTGCTGCCGCCGTGGATGAAGACGACGACCGGCAGGTTCTGCTCGGCCGTCGAGGGCCGATGGACGTTGAGGGTCAGGCAGTCCTCCTCGCCCACCGGCTGCCCGAGGCCGTCGCGGACGTCGAGGTCGTAGTGCGGTCCGTTCGGGGACGGGCTGAAGAACCGGCCCGGCTGGATGCAGCCCTGACCGTACGCGTCGGCCTGGAGCGGTGTGCGCCACCGCGCGTGGGTGACCGGCGGCTTCCACCGCGCCTCCCCCACGGGCGGTTCGGCGTAGGGGATCCCGAGCCAGGAGTAGGTGCCGCGGTCCCGGCGCTCGTCGACGCCGACGACCGGGCCGAGCGTGGTCCGGCGCAGCACCGCGGAGGGTCCGTGGCCGTTGCCGTGCCCGCCGTGCCCGCCGCCCTGGCCCGCAGCCGCGGGCACGGCCGGGGTGAGGGCGAGGGTGAGGGCTACGGCGAGCGCGCCGGTGATCCCGCGCGCCCTCATATCCCGTTCTCCACGGTCGGCCCGGTCTTCTCGGCCTCGCCGACCTCCTCGGTCTTGAGGCGGCTCTGCGCCGCGCGGTCCTCGGCCCGGACGGTCCGGTGCAGCAGCGGGATGAGCGCCACGCCCAGGATCGAGGAGCCGACCAGGACGATCCACGCGGACATGCCGGCCCCGGAGGCGCCCTCGACCCAGCCGTAGAGGTAGGGCCCGACGAACCCGCCGAGCAGGCCGATGGTGTTGATGAACGCGAGCCCGGCGGCGGCCATGAGGCCCTGCATCCGCCCCTGGGCGACCGACCAGTAGATCGGCAGGATGCCGATGAGGAAGAACATCGCCAGGTCGATCAGCAGGATGCGCGCCACGGGCGCCGTGACCAGGACGTAGGCGACCGCCGTCGCCGCGGTGCCGATCGAGCACCAGGTGATGACCAGCACCTCGTTGCGCACCCGGCGCTGGATCGCCGGGATGACGATGACACCGAGCAGGGCGCCGATGCCGACGCTCCCCGAGACCAGCCCCACCAGGAACGGCCGGGTGATGTCGACGCTCTCGACGATCGACGGGAAGTTGTACTGGATGGCGACCGAGGCGATCTGGTTGGCGAAGTAGACGATCGCCAGGGCCAGGATGAACGGCCGGCCGAAGGCGACCCGGGCGTTGCCGCGCAGCGTGGTGTGGGCCGGGGCGCTGGGGACGGTGGCCTGCTCTTCGAGCACGGCCGCCTCCTGCGGGGTCAGCCACCGGGCGTCCGAGGGCTTGTCCGGCAGCCACTTGAAGACGGCGAGGCCGACGAGGACCGTGAAGCCGCCCTCGATGAGGAACATCCACTGCCAGCCGCGCAGCCCGCCGGTGCCCGCCATCTCCATGAGCGCGCCGCCGAGCGGTCCGCCGAGCGCGAGCCCCAGGCAGACGGCCATGTAGAGCAGGCCGACCATGGTGGCGCGGTGCCGCTGGGCGAACCACACCGTGATGATGTACATCAGCGCCGGGAACAGGCCCGCCTCGGCTGCGCCCAGCAGGAACCGGATGACGTAGAAGCTCACCTCCCCCTGGACCAGCGCCATGGCCGCGGTGAGCGCGCCCCAGGTGATCGCGATCCGGGTGATCCAGGCGCGGGGGCCCACCCGGTGCATGATCAGGTTGCTCGGCACCTCCAGGAACGCGTAGCTGAGGAAGAAGATGCCCGCGCCCAGGCCGTACGCGGCGGCCCCGATGCCGACGTCCGCCTCCAGCTGGGACTTGGCCAGGCCGACGTTCGTGCGGTCGACGAACGCCATGAAGTAGGCGAGGCACAGGAGCGGGAGCAGGTACATCACGGCCTTGCGGGTCGCGACGGCGTGGAGCGCGTCGCGACCCGCCGCGGCCTGCGGCTGGTTCATGGGGGACCTCTCGATAGTGGAACGACACGCCGTGCCGCGAAAATGTCCTTTATGCGGCACGGGGTGACATCAGTGTGGCCCGGGTCACCCCTGGTTGGCAAGACCTCTGTTCGCGACACGCACGCCGGAGGCGTCCTCGGCGGAGTGGAGCTACCAGCGATCGCCTAACGTCGGCGCCGCACCGTCGCGGTCGGCGCCGCCCCCGTTCGACGGTTCAGGTGTCCCCGACCCCGAGGAGTTTGACCAGGAGGGCCTGGAGGGTCCCGCGCTCCGCGGCGGTCAGGGGGTGGAACACCCCGTCGAGGAAGTCCGGGACCGCGCGCTCGGCGGTGGTGAGGCGGTCCCGGCCGCGGTCGGTGATGGTGACGGCGTAGGAGCGCCGGTCGCGGGGGTTGCGTTCGCGCCGGACGAGTCCCTCGCGCTGGAGCTCGTCGCAGACGCCGACCATGACGCTGCGGTCGATGCGCAGTTCCTCGCTGAGGGCCTGCTGGGAGCAGGGGCCGACGTCGGCGAGCATCCTCAGCACCAGGTGCGGACCGGTCCCCAGCCCCTGCTCCCGGCCGTGGGCGTCGGCCGCCCGGGCCACGGCCGCCGAGGCGCGGCACAGCGCGATGTCCGGGCGCTCGGCCGCCAGCCTCGGGAAGTAGTCCGGCCTGCCGTGCGGGTCGTTCGTCGTCTCCATGTGCCCTCTCGCTCCGTGCCGCCCCACCCTACCAATTCCATCTGGGAGAAGATCGTTTGACAGCAGATGATCTGTTGGCAGATGATCGGTGGACCGCGCACCCCGGCGAACGGATCCGCGTCCGTCCCCCGGCCCCTGACGGCTCCTCCCGAAGGAAGACCACCATGACCCTGGACCTCACCCCGGACGCACTCCTCTCCACCACCCGTGCCGTCCGCAAGCGCCTCGACTTCTCCCGGCCGGTACCCCGGAGGCTGATCGAGGAGTGCGTCGACCTGGCCGTCCAGGCGCCGACCGGCCGCAACCGCCAACGCTGGCACTTCCTGGTCGTCACCGAACCCGAACAGCGGCGGGCCATGGCCGACCTCTTCCTGCGCGCACTCCCCCTGACGACCGCGCACCCCCTGACCGAACGCGACGTCCGGCGGATGAACCACCACACCGGGTCCACCGAGCGCGTCTTCGAGGGCCTGCGCCACCTGGCCGACAACATCCACCGGGTGCCCGCCTTCGTCGTCCCCGCGGTGGAGGGCCGCACCGACGGCGCCTCGGTGGCCGTGCAGGCGGGGACCTGGGGGTCGATCCTGCCCTCCGTGTGGAGCTTCATGCTCGCCGCCCGGGCCCGGGGGCTCGGCACCACGTGGACCACCGCGCAGGCCCCGCTGGAACGGGAGATGGCCGCGGCGCTCGGTGTCCCCCACCGGGAGGTGATGCTCGCCGCCTTCCTCCCGCTGGCCTACACCATCGGCACCGACTTCAGGCCGGCCCGCCGCGTCCCCCGCGAGCAGGTCCTGCACTGGGACCGCTGGTGACCGCGCGCCGATGACATTCGTCATCGGCGCGGGCGTGTGAATGTCAGCGGGAACCGGTGACGGCCGCATCTGCCGGACGGCCCCGCCCCTTCACTAGGTTCGAAGCATGAACCCCGACGAGCACCCCCGCACCGTTCCGCCCGCCGAGCCCGCCCCGGTGCCGGGCACCGCCCCGGCCTGGGGCCCGCCGCCGCCCGCACCGCGCCACCGCGGGCCGCGGCCGGTCCCGCCGGGGGTGGAGTACCACCGTGTCCTGTCCGGGGAGAAGCGCCGTATCTGGCGGGGCGTCCTCGCGATCGTGCTGCTGATCGGCGGCATGCTCCTGTTCAGCGCCCTGCTCGGTTTCGGCGCCATCTTCGTCGACACCCTGACCGGCCGGTCCGACCCGATGGCCGGCGAGATCGCGTTCACCCCGCTGTTCAACGCCGCGAACCTGCTGGCGCTCGCACTGCTCATCCCCTGGAGCATGCTCATCCAGCGGTGGCTGTACAAGGTGAGGGGGGCCTCGCTGCACTCGGTGCTGTCGCACTTCCGGCCGCGGCTGTTCGGCCGGGCGCTGGCGGTCATCGGTCCGGTCTGGACCGTCTACATGGTCGTCTTCTTCCTGCTCATGCCGTACGAGGAGGGGGTGTGGACGCGGGCCGACCTGATCGTCATGTTCGCCTCCACCCTGCTGCTGGTGCCGTTGCAGGCGGCCGGCGAGGAGTACGGGTTCCGCGGGCTGGTCTTCCGGATCGCCGCGGGCTGGGGCCGCGGGCCGCGCACGGCGCTGGTCGTCGGCGTCCTGGTGTCGAGCCTGGCGTTCATGTCGGTGCACTTCGCGGCCGACCCGTGGCTCAACCTCTACTACTTCACGTTCGGCGCGACCCTGGCCCTGGTCACCTGGCGCACCGGCGGCCTGGAGGTCGCGGTCGTCGTCCACGCGGTGAACAACACGATCGCGTTCCTGCTCGTCCTCTTCGCCCGGGCGGACCTGGAGTCCGGGTTCGACCGGTCGGTGGGGGCCGGGTCGGCGCTCATGCTGGTGCCCTGCGCCATGCTCGTCGCGCTCACGGCGGTGGTGTGGTGGACCACCCGGCGGACGGGTCCCCCGCTGACCCCCGCGGAGCCGGGGCCCGCACCCTCCCCCGCGGTCTGAGGAACCGCGGCCCCGGCCGGGCCGGCCGGGGCCGTGGGGCCATGGGGCCGCGGGTCCTACCAGCCCAGGGCCTCCCGGGCGGCCGCCAACTCCTCGGCCAGCCGGTCGCGCCGTTCCTCCAGCGCCTCGCGGTGCTCCTCGATCATGGGCTCCTGGGCCCGGGTCTCCGCGGCGACGAACGCGTCGAGGAACCCGGAGGAGTCCAGGCACCGCGCGGTGCGCACGGCGTCGCCCGTGGCCTCGGAGGCGCCCACTGGGCCGGCCGCGTCCGCGGCCAGGTCCATGCACTCCTTCCAGGCCCCGGCGGCGGCCACCACCTCCGGGTCCTGCTCCCCGGCGGAGTAGGAGTCGATGGTCAGGTTCAGGGCCAGGGGGTGGACGCCGGGCAGGTCGGGCTCGGCCCCACCCTCCGGGGTCACCCACATGCCCTCCTCGTCCGGCGGCGGGGAGTCGGGGTTCAGCCGCAGGTTGGCCTGGTGGTTGCAGCCGCCCTCGGGCACCGGTTCGCCGGAGGGGGTGGAGTCGACGGCTGGGAAGCCGTGCAGGGCCGCGAACACCGCCTCCTCGTCCACGCCCTCGCCGTAGAGGTAGGGGTCTCCGGGCTCCTCCTCCGGCACCTCGAACCCGTACTCCTCGGCCAGGTCCACGCGGGCCACCCCGTAACGGCGGTACTCGTGGCGCGGGCCGAAGTGGGCGAGCTGCACGTCGGCGGTCCCGTACGGGGCCGCCGACACGTCGTAGCCCAGGCCGGTCAGGCACTCCACGGCCAGGGCGTCCTGGGCCCGGCGCACGGTCCACTGCTCGTACTCGTCGAGCATGTAGTCGTAGAGCGGCAGGTGGAGGCGTTCGCTGAGCTCGGGGTCCGTGACCGCGTAGGGGTCCTCCGGCTCGGTGAATCCCGTGTTCGCGGCGTTCGCGGCGGCGGGTCCGGCGGCCGGTTCGGCGGCGGACCCGTCGTCGGTTCCGTTGGCACAGGAGGTGAGGGCGAGGGTCAGGCCCAGCAGGAGGGACAGGGAGGGGATCGTGCGCTGCGGTGACCGCACCGGCTGCTCCAGGGGGTGGGGGGAAGGTCGCACCGGGTGAGCGGGCCCGGGGTTTTCACTGTAACCCCGGCTCCGGCGGGGCCCGCAGCGGCCCCGGCCCGGCGTCAGCCCCGGGCCGTGCGCCGCCGGACGAACACCACCGCCGCACCGGTGACCAGGGCACCCAGTGCCGCGAGGAACCATCCGGTGAGGTTCGTGCCGGTGTCAGCCAGCCGCTCCTCCGCGGAGGCGGGGTGCCCGTGTCCCGCGGCGGCGACCTGCGGACCGACGCGGGGGCGCGGTCCGCACTGGAACCGTTCCACGGCTTCGCGGGGACGATCGCCGAGGAGTCGGCGGCGCTGGCGGCGCGGGAGACGACCGGCACGGCCGAGCGGTCGGGCTCCACGGTGACCTTCACGAGCACCGGCGGGGATTCTCTCCAGGTCTTCGAGATCTCCGCGGGCGACATCGACGGCGCCTCGACGTTCCTCTTCGACGCGTCCATCCCCGCGGACTCCTCGATCCTGGTCAACGTGACCGGCGCGGACGGCGTCGCGATCTCCCCGCTGGCCGTCGGGTACCGGGGGGAGCAGGCCGACCTCTACACCTCGCCGTACTTCGGCGAGGCCGCGTCCCGCATCCTGTACAACTTCACCGACACGCCCTCGATCACGCTCTCCGGCGGCGGCAACTTCCTGGGCTCGATCCTCGCGCCGCGGGCCGGGGCCGACATCACGGCGAGCACCAACGGCCGCCTGTACCTGGGCGGGGATGTGACGCTGCGCGGTTCGGGCAACGAGACCCACAACTATCCGTGGGCCGGCACGCCGGTGTTCGACTGCGGACCCGCACCCGAGGGCCCGCGGGAGCCGGGCGGGCCGGGTGAGCCCGGGACCCCGGGCGGGCCCGGGGTCCCGGAGGAGCCTGAGGAGCCCCGGAACCCCGAGGAGCCGGACGCGCCCGGGGAGCCGGACGCGCCCGAGGAGCCCGCCTCGCCCGCGGAGCCGGACGGGCCGACGGCCCTCGACGCCTCCGCCCCCGGGGAGCGGCTGGCGACCACCGGTTCCGCGCTGGTCCCCCTGCTGGGCGGCGCGGCGGTGCTGATCGCGGCCGGCACGGCCGCGGTGTTCGCCGCCCGCAGGCGGCGCGGCGCCTGAGCCGGGTCCCACCGGA